>JBKPNF010000024.1:0-6399 GCA_046732455.1 Thermoproteota archaeon
AGGTGAGGGGTTACAAAATTGGCGACTCTACTGAACATTATGACGGCTTTAGGCTTGTAGACACAGGGCATATCCTGGGATCACGTGGCCTCTTGATAGGCGAGGACATCTACTATACCGGCGATATATCAGTGCGAGAGCGTGCCTTCATGAAGCCAGCGAAGGTGCCTCATGCCAAGACATTGATAATTGAGTCGACCTTTGGCCGTCCCGAATATATCTTTCCGCAGATATCAGAAATAACACACAAGACAAACAAGATAATCTCTGAAATGTATGATCTTGGTATACCTGTAATATTAATGGGATATACCCTGGGGAAGGCCCAACTTTTGACAAAGCTGTTCGGCCATTGGGACCCTATAATATATGACTCTGTTGCCACGATCAATTCGATTTATTCTGAACTAGGAGTAGAGCTTGAAAGCGGTATGACTCACTCGCACGCACAGGAAAATGGGGCTCTCACAAAGAATAGACCTTGGGTGATGGTTGCTCCCCTTATGTCTTCTAGATGTGCCTTTTTGAAGGAGATGAAGAGCAGATACGGCGCCGTTACCGTAGGGTTCACTGGATGGGCAATAGGCAGCCGTTACAAGTACATGATGGGCCTTGACTATGTCATGCCGCTTTCTGATCACTGTGACTACAATGAACTGCTAGCGGCAGTCAGGCAGTGCAGGCCGGAAAAGGTTTATACTTTTCACGGGTTTGCCAAAGAATTTGCTGAAGCTTTGACGCGAATAGGATTTGATGCTGAGGCCATAGGAGACGGCAAGAATAGAAAAGAGAAAACACTCTCACTTGACTCATTTCTGTAGAGGCAATGGCTACGTTTTTTGAGCAGATGGCGACGTAAGCACAAAAAAATCAATTTTGTAGAAATAGATTTCAAAAGAAAGAGTGTCTATACTATGCAGACAGACACGGAGGCATAAAAGAAGAAGCGAGATGGTTAATAAGTCGTTAGGATTTTTAAAAGAAAGAAGGGGCCTTATATCACTTCTTGCCATCGTCCTTGAAATATGGGATAACCTTGGATCCAAATATCTCAATATTCTTAAAGTAACCTTCTCCCCAGAATCTGATGATAAAGTGGTTTGTTCCAGCTTTGATAAAGCGCTCCAACATCGCAATCACGTCGTCAGGTTTACCGACACCAATTGCGGTGCGCGCTACCCTGTCTGGTATCTTCAGAGCAGCGCGTTTCATTTGCTCCATTAGCTCCGGCTTGTTCATTGCATATTCAGTGAAGTACCTACGGAAATCAAACTCCGAGTCCTGAGGTATGTCATGCACCTTTAGAAGCTCAGGTTTGTATAGGCTCACCTTGACCGCATTTTTCATCTTGTTCCAAGCTTCCTCGCCATCTTCAGTGAAGTAAATGTCGACATCGTTTGCAAATTGGAAATCGGTTAGGTCGCGGTCACGCTTCTTTGCATGATCCCTAATGACATTGGCATGATATGTGAAGAGTTCCGGGGTGTAGCCAATCGGAATCCAGCCGTCGCCGTATTCGGCACACAGCTGTAGCGTCTTTGGAGCTCCAGCTGCTATATAGACTGGCGGCCTTGGATTTCTTATGCTTTTTGCCTGGAGACACGCGTTTATCAATTTGTAGTATTCCCCATTGTAGTCTACGCGATGGTCCGGATCAGACTGAAATAGGCGCTCGATGACCTCGAGCTGCTCCTTGAATTTTGTGACAGGCCTACTGAATTCGATTCCAAAGTCAACCACATTTTGGGCCTCACCAGCCCCTATACCAAGGATGCCCCTTCCCTGTGTTATCCTATCAAGTGTAATGGTTGAAAGCGCAATAGCAGAAGGATGTCTGCGGATTGCATCTGTAACGCATGTCCCGAGCTCAACATTTCGGGTTACTGCACCAAGTGCTGCAAGCAAGAGCCACGCGTCATTGACCACTGCATTCTTCCACTGAGGTACGTTTGAATGGTCCATGGCCCAGATAGAATCATAGCCTAATCTATCTGCCATCTGGGCTGCAGTCATGATCTGCTGTTCGTCTAATCCAAGGCGAGCAACATTGAGCCCCTGAGTAAAGCCAAATTTTATCGTCACTCTACAAACCCTCCTTAACGAATAAGATAAGGCACTTGCTATTCATTTTAAAGTAAAATCAATTGAAGGATGTATTTTAAGTCTTTGAATGCCGAAACGCTAAGTTTTCAAGAGAATTTGCCCCCGCATTGTCAATATAATATATTCAAAGTGTCAATACTGCTTGAATCACTATGTAAAATCGCAACTGTACTACAGCACACTGGAGCGATGTTAGGGGCTAAAGACAGCGTTGATGATCAGTTTATGGAGATGATAGACGATCTTGTTGTGATGTCTGAGAAAGACTCTGAGCTGGCAGAAGGGCTGAAATGGATCGACTTCCAATCGCAGAAGAACGGTTTGACATTCTATGAGATGGCAATGATAATACTGAGAAAGCACATGGTTGAGAGGAGGGCCAAAGAGTGGGTGAAGGATAAGATAAACCCATAATAATTATTGTGCTAGTGGGAGACACACACATATGCACAGCGTGTGCCTTGTTAAATCATGCAACACTCTTTCTACTGAGGTTTCAGAGGAACTCCTGATTCAATTTTTAAAATGAGACATGAAAGAAATATGAGACTAAAAGAAACCTAGAGGACATAGATATCTAGCATATTCTAGAATCTAGAATGAAGCTCTTTCCGCCTGATTCGGAGTTCTACGCTCTCTTCTCTTAATTGCTCCTGCTTGCAATGGGTGTATACTCGCACCCCATCGGGCCGCAGTACTTGCCGACGTAGACTGCCTTTGGACGATAGAGCGCAGGTTTGGGTGCGGCTTCGGCAAACTTCTCCTCGATGACGTGGGCTGACCAACCCGCTATCCTTGATGTTGCAAAGATAGGCGTGTTAAGATCGATTGGGATCCCCATGCTATAGTAGACTGAGGCGCTGTAAAGATCAACGTTTGGATATATTCCCTGATGCTTATTCTCAAGCATCCATTTCTTTGTAGCTTCCTCAACCCGTCGAGTGATCTCATACCATTTGTTATTCTTTTCACGGCAGATTCGTGCCGATAGCCTTGCAAGAATATCAGCTCGCGGGTCAGTCGTCCTGTAGACGGCGTGGCCCATGCCCATGATCCTGCCGCCCGATTGGAGGCGGTTTGCAACCCATCTATCAACGTTGGCAGGATCACCTATCTCAAGCAGCATTTTCATTACTTGTACATTTGCGCCACCATGCAGCTCGCCAGAAAGTGCGCCTATAGCACCGCCGGTACTAGCATACATATGTGCTCTAGTTGATGCTATTTCACGTGCAGCAAATGTTGAGGCGTTAAAGTTGTGCTCTGCATGCAAAATCAGGCAAATGTCCATTACCTTTGCCTCTTCCGGAGATGGCTCGACTCCTCTAAGCATGTATAGAAAATTTGCAGCATGAGATACTTTCTCAAGCGGATCAAGTACGTGATGGCCGCTTCTAATCCTGTTCCATGCAGACACAATTGCAGGTATTTTCGCAATCAATATGATTGCGCGCCTTATATGGGCCTCCTTTGAGGCATCTTCAATATTGAGGTCATAATCGGCCAGCTCAGAGACGCATGACTGAAGAATGTCCATCGGCTGTGCGCGTTTAGGCCTGTTCTTTAAGTTCCTTATGAGAGGCTCCGGCATCCCACGAGCTTCTATCAGCCTGCGATTGAAATCCTTTAGCTGGTCTGCGGTTGGAAGCTCGCCAAAAAGGAGCAGATAAGCACTCTCCTCATAAGTTGAATGGTTGACAAGGTCAAGAATGTCATAGCCTCGGTAGATAAGCTTGCCGTTCTCACCATCAATTGAGCATATTTTGGTGTCCGCAACCTCAATGTTGCGAAGACCAATGTTCCGTGCATCCATCTATTGTAACAATGTTAACTTTACCAAATTTCTATATAAAGTAATGTTGTCGCCGGAAGTTATCACCTCAAGGATCCTGGTATCAATTCCAACATGCTTTCATCATGCTATCTATTCTAGGACGATGCTATTATGTTATTGACGCGTTGACACTGAGTGCAAATGCCTATCAATCGTGAGTATATCGGTAAAACTTGCACTTAACTGATGTATCCTGAGTGCTAACTTCATCTCATCAAGAGAATTTTTCCATTGGAAAGTTGACTGACCTCGGTCCAACTGTCTTTAGCCAAGTCCTTGACTTTCTTAGAGAATGCAATGGCAAATGATATAGCTTTTTACATAATAGCTTTATCCATATCTCTTGCAGTATACTGACGACCCGACAAAGTCATTTTTGAGAATAATGAATCCTAATACGCTCTGAGGACATATTAACAAAACAAGCGACTGGAACTGATCTATTTTCCAGCTTGGATTGTAAAGGTTTAGATAAAAAATTTTTCCAGTCGTGAACAATGCCAGTACGTTTAGGATTACAAATCAAAGGTTCTTCCCCATTCCATATGCTGTCTCGAAAAAGGGGACTCCTTTTGATTTCATGTCATAGACTAGAACTTGATCCTGACTTAAACGGTGCACTTGAAAAAGATTTCAAGTCCTTCAGAAATGCTCCGCTTACATGCCACAAGCCTTATAAGATTTTCCCCTAAATTGTCGCTCATAAGTGTACCCTCAAACCATCTGCACTATCAAATATCTTAAGAATAGCATCTGTCTTTTCATCCTTTTAGAATGTTGTAATACTTCCCGCAATTTAGAAAATCGATCCGCATAATTGCCATAATGTCTACAAATAAAGTTTGTTACCTATCGAGAGCAGCTCGACCTTGCAAAAGAAGCGATTCAAATTCTGATGAAACCTCGCCAGCAAGAAATAATACTACATCAATCGCTTTCCCCTTATGATGTTGTCAATGGCTTGAGTGAGAAATTGTTTTTGATGGTTTGATAGTCTGTCAATTTCAAAGATTGAAGCTGCTAATTTTTCTAGGCATCTGTTCCATTCCTTCAGCTGTGAATGCGGTGCGAAGTCTTCATCCCATTTACGACAAGATACTGTGAAATCGATTCATACTGTTCCAAAGCCGCCGGGAATAGCATTGACTCAAGTTATGGTACCGTATGTCCTATAGCTAGATCGTTGATTCTTTCGGAGGAAATAGTTACATCAGTACAGCGGCTTCCATGTATCCATAATTAATTTCTAGCTCCAATCACGTTACTGTTTGACACCTTTTCTGTAGTGCACTAACTAGATCAATTCGTATCTGATACGGCGTATACTATCATCAGACGGTGATGGTGCGCATTATTGGAGATAAATAAACTTCTATGTATTTTCTTCCTCACTGTGTGCACTTTTAAGGCATTAGTTACTTATTATAGAGCCCTAGCCAACCAAGTGCTGCACTTGACCAAGGGAATCACATATCGTGATGCCGGCGTCAATATAGATATCATACACAGGGGCCAAAAGTCGATAGGCGAGTTAATATCTGTGACTCATAAGATGCTTGCAATTGGTAAAGTAACCTCTGGTTTTGGACACTACGCCGGTCTTGTTAAACTAGCCAATGAAACCTTTGCACTCCATACTGACGGTGTAGGGACAAAAGTGATTGTTGCGCAGATGATGAACAAATTCAACACGGTCGGCATCGACTGTGTAGCTATGAACGTAAATGATGTAATCTGCGTTGGTGCACAACCGGTGGCATTTGTCGATTACATTGCATTGCGCCATGCAAACGAATGGCTCTTGCAGGAGATAGCTAAGGGTCTAGCAAAGGGTGCCCAACTGAGCAAGATGGCCATAGTCGGCGGCGAGACGGCTATTTTGCAAGATGTAATTGCAGGCGATAATGAAAACGCCTTCGACCTGGCAGGAATGGTAATGGGAGTGGTTAATGGCAAGCCAATTCTTGGAGAGATGATAAAGCCGGGTGACATTATCTTGGGAGTTGAAAGCAGCGGTCTCCACTCTAATGGCTACACACTTGCTAGGAAAGTTTTGTTTTCAAAATATTCAGTAGACGATACTCCTGATCATCTGGTGCAGACAGTAGGCGAAGAGCTGTTGATCCCAACCAGAATTTACGTAAGGCCTGTATTGGACATTTTGAAGAGAGGAATAAAGGTGCATGGCTTTGCAAATATTACAGGGGGCGGATTTACAAAACTACCTCGTCTAAATCCCCGAGTGAGGTATGTTTTTGATGATCTTCCAGCACCGACAGGAATATTCAAGCATATACAGATTGATGGTAACATTGACAGTAAGGAAATGTACCGAACATTCAACATGGGAGTAGGTTTTTGCGTGGTTGCTCCAAAGGCAAGTACCGATGATGTTATTAGTGTTTTTAAAAAGCATAAGATCCACTGCAAGGCCGTGGGCAAGATAGAGAAAGGTACGGGCG
>JBKPNF010000025.1:0-5516 GCA_046732455.1 Thermoproteota archaeon
TTAGCCGTACGACTCGAACTTGATGTCGTAGCTTCCATCCTTTCTCTTATTGCGTTCAGTGACAAAGCCCTTTGGGATCAAATAGTCCAGCGCCCCATCTATCGTTCCCTGCCAACCGCAGATGTAGAACGATGTGTTTTCTGGCGTCACCTTTTCACCTACCAGCTCTTCAAGCGGAGAGAGATCCTTGCCTGGCTTTGGTCTGAGGAATGACTCAACTCTGCCCTTCTGTCCGCTCCAGGATCTATTGAACCACTCCTGCGGCCTGCTGATGCTTGCACGGTAGCGGAAGTTCCACTTGTCACGGCCTTTATCAAGGCTCTCCTCTTCTAGAGATATCAAGAGATCCCGATAGCCTAGCTCATCTACATAGCTTGCACCATGCAGTACTACTATTTCGCGCTTGGTCCCTATTGACTTGAGGTGAAGCGAATAGGATAGGAAGGGAGCAAGGCCTGTCCCGCCGCCAATGAGAATCATTCTTCGATCATCTGGCCGGCCATCAGCAAGCTTCTCGTTTATTGTGAAAATGCCTGTAGGCTTTACCCAAAATATTTCGTCGGCTTCCTTTTTGTTGAACAGCTCGGTTGTGAGCCTGCCAGGTACTGGCTTGCGTACCCAGCGTATGTATAGCTCAAAACGCTTCTTCTGCTCAGGAGGCGATGCGATAGAGTAAGCCCTGCGGACTATTTTGCCTTCGCTTGGGATATGGAAGCCAAGCGTCACAAACTGACCATCCTTAAAGTCAGGAATAGGGCCGTCATCAGGTGTACTGTGGAAGATGCCAAGGTCCTCCTTGATTATTTGGATGTATGATAGCTTGGCTTTATTGTCAACTACCATATACTTGTGAAGTTCAGAAAACGGCAAATAAATACATTGTTAATTTAAGGTGTCTAATAACTTCTCAAATGGATAAAAATAGGTAAGTTTTATTTGATTCTAGCTCTAATCTAATGTTATATACATGGTAGACTGGCTCAAAGGCAAGGGTTTTGGGGGCTCTAACGAGATCGATCAGCTTACCAAGACCATTAATGAGCAGAGTGACGATCAGAGGAAGATCATTGCCCAGTTCAACAAGGCTATGAATGAATTTGCAACCGAGAGGTCGCTTGAGACTTGCCTTGACGCCCTTAACTTGTCTATGCAGCTTGCAAATATCAGAGGGAAGCTGGCGGAGTCATACGAATACTATGCAAGGTTGCTCGAACGCGAAATAACGAGGCTGAGCAGAACAAAACAACAACAACCACCACCATCATAGCAGGATACAAAACGATTGACAAGGACAATTTCTCATCAAACAGATAATAGAGCCAACCGTCCATATTGATGCAGCAGTAGTGAGAATATCTCAGGGTTCATTAAATTTTGATAGCCACTATCAGAGCTCTATCTTTATAGTGTGCGTATAGCAATATCATATTATCAATAGGTATAGGTTCGTATTCTAATAGTTTTCAAGATATCGTAAGGACACTAGTTCAAGCAAGCCTAACAGGCTAATATCATATCTTTTATTTTTGGATGTAAAATAAGTTGCAGTCCTCACTGCCGCTACCTTCTTTACGTCATTTGGGTTTCTGTACCCACCAGAAATTAAATTCCTCTCGCACTGATCAATATTCTATCACATTCCAGCCATACCTGCTCAAGTCCGTTTGACTCGCACAATTCTTCATGTTTCATTCTCAGCTGGTTTTTTCTCTCATCTAGTCCTAGTTCATTTCAACAAAGAATATGTCTTTGTTACACGACGACCATCAACGTGTCAAATCATTCTTGGCAATAAAATAGCTTTAAAGTGGATGGTATACTATGCGGTTCCTTATAGTGCCCAGTTTTTCTATCGTTATTTCTACGACGTCTCCGTCCTTTAGATATTTTGGCTCTTTCATTGACATTGCTACTCCAGCTGGTGTTCCTGTCGAAATGATGTCGCCGGGCTCAAGTGTCATAGTCACGCTAAGTGAAGAAATTATCCGCCTAATTGGAATAACCATGTTTGAACTTGATGAGTTTTGCCGTGTTTCGCCATTAACCTTGGTTGTTATGTGGAGGTTCTGAGGATCTGAGATCTCGTCCTTGGTCGTTATCCACGGTCCGCATGGAGCAAAGGTATCTATTCCCTTGCCTCGAGTAAACTGCTTGTCCTTAAACTGAATATCCCTTGCTGAAACATCATGTAGTATCATGTATCCAAAGACAGAGTCAAGCGCCTTATCTTCTGGCACCTTCTTTGTCTCTTTGCCAATAATAACTGCAATCTCGGCCTCATAGTCAAGGCGAGTTACGAATGACGGGCAGATGATGTCTCTGAAGGGCTCGTTAAGAGCGGTTCTTGGCTTTAGGAATATCACGGGCTCATCTGAGGGTGTGAGCCCTGCATCACGTGCATGATCGTAGTAATTAAAGGCAAGGCAGACTATCTTTGGAGGGTTTGGTATCGGTACCAAGAGCTCGACATCGCTCACTTTGTGATTGAATTTGAGCTTCGCCTTGTGGTGCTTGACCTCGTCAAGCCATCCCCTGAACGCAAAGTCCTTGATGTTTAGCGGGACAGGTATGCCTGTCTGCTGCTGTATTTCAGACCTTGTGACAATGCTTTTTCCATCGTCTGATATGATGCTGTATGTTTCCTTTACCTTGCTATCTCGGATTCTTGCTACCTTCATTGTCCAATTACCTGTGCGTCATTATTGCGATTTGATTACCGTCGATTCTGCAAAACCCAAATCTCACGAACTGGACCCGTGCATCAGGCTCAAGGCGAGACGTAAAAGATTCTGCAAAACCTTGCGAAATTTCAAGGCTGTTAGTATTATACTCCTCCTCGCTCATGTAGAGTTCCTTGGGAATCATGACCCTATAGTCAATTATATCATTCTTTGCGATCCACTGTATTTTCGGCATGGATTGCCTGATTTCGTCACCACATACCTGAGCAGTTATTCTCTTGCGGGCATCATTATTCCAATCTATGCTTGCTACCTTGACGTTATACAATTCAATGAGCCGAATTTCGTCCCCTACCTTTAGCCTCGCTGCGTCATCTTCAGCGATATAGAACCAGTCACCAACCTTCACCCTCCTCGTCCCAAGGTTGGTATCACTTGGATGGTTCTTGAGTATGACCTCCATTTCCGGACCTCCCCTGACATGCATTTCGACAGGGTTTTTCACAAAAAACAGTCGCAGCGATATTGGATCTATTATCTTCCTGTTGAAAGATTCTAGGCTTTCAAATGGAGGCTTGGTTTCAGCAAGTGTAAGACCAAGCGATAGCACAAATTTGCGTATCGCCTCGGGCATAAAGCCCCTCCTCCGAAGGGCAGCAAGTGTTGGGAGCCGCGGGTCATCCCAGCTTCTAATTGTGCCATTTTCTATAAGCGGCTTTATCTTTCGCTTTGAAACTGGAATTCCTTCGAACTCTAGTCTTGAGAATTCAATAAGGTGTGGCTTTCTCAAACCGAGCCTGTCAAGAATTGCAAAATAGAGTGCATTGCGAAGCTCGTATTCTTTCGTCCTCAAAGCATGCGTTACGCCATCGATGCTGTCTTCGATTGGCGCCGCAAAGTCATAGGTCGGCCAGACCCTCACTCTTTTGCCCAGCTTAGGGTGATCACACTCTATGATCCTGAAAAGCGCGGGGTCACGCATAGCAGTATTTGGGTCGGCCATCTCGCCCTTGAACCGCACAATGGCTTCATTCTGCTCATATGAGCCATCGAACAATTTTCCAATTCTATCGAGGGCAGTTGCAGGAGTGCGCCTACACTCGCAGGGCATGCCTCTTGCACGGAGGTCATGTATTTTATCTTGGCTACAGATGCATACGTAAGCGCCGCCCAGCTCGATCAGTTTTTTTCCATAATTGTGCAAAAGATCAATATCGTCTGACGTATTCTTGACAATATCAGGCTTGACTCCAAGCCATTTCAACCCTTCAGCTATGGCGACGTAATATTCTACCTTTTCGTTGAGTGGATTTGTATCATCAAAGCGGAGAATCAACTTGCCGCCGTATATTCGGGCATACTCTTCGTCAATTATAGCTGCCTTTGCGTGTCCAATATGAGGGTAGCCGTTTGGCTCCGGCGGAAATCGAGTAACCACCTTGCCATATAAGGCTCCTTCAAGCGGAGGTAGTTGTTGTTGTTGTTCTGCTACCTGTTTTTTTGCATCTGTCTTCCCCGGTGCAAGCTCTTCAAGAAGCGATTCTTGATTTGCAAGAGAAAGCGCATTTATTTGCTGTACAATTGTCTTGATTTCGGAGATAAGCGACTTTATCTGGCTGCGCAGTTCTGGCTTCAAGCCTGCAAACTTGGCGATCACCGCGTCAGATTGTGCCTTGCCGCAATGCTCAACTGAATTTTTCAGTGCAATGATTTTGATGAGTTTCTCAGTATCCGCATCAATTGACACGTATTACTACAAACTCCTGCCCACTACAAAATCTGCTGAGAACTGAAGAGATCTTCTGGCATCAGAGTTACTATAACCTTCAATTGACTTGACTGCTTCATGCAAGTATCTTCTTGCCTCATTCCTCACGTCCTGCTCTATGCCAATACGAGAGATGACCCTGACAGCCTCCTGGATGTCTTGGCTCAAGGCCTTCCCTCCGGTACCAAATACCCTCTTGATCTTTTCGGAGTCTTCTTTGTTGGAATTTTTCAGAGCAAGCAATATTGGATATGTCTTTTTGCCTTCCCGAATGTCATTGCCTGCAGCCTTGCCTGTCAGCTTAGGGTCGCCTATCACACCTATTAGATCATCTACCAACTGGAAAGCAATACCAATGTTGCGACCAAAAGAAGAGAGGTTTTTGATATCACTGGTGGTGGGATTTGGAGATGACAGTGCGCCAAGTGCGCACGATACTTCAAAGAGCGTAGCAGTCTTTTTGCCAACCATGTCGATATACTGCTGTACGCTTGGTAATTTTGCACTTGAAGCCACTTCTACGTCTATTGCCTGTCCCTCGCATATTTCAGTGCATGCAAATGAAAGATGTTCTATCATGTCAATTATTGACCTGTCTGAAATCCCGGCCTTTCTGCAGTTAAACGTCAACAGTTCAAAAGCTTTTGAGAATAGAATGTCTCCAGATAGGATTGCAAGCGGCATGCCATAGTATCTGTGAACAGTTGCAGTACCGTGTCGCATTTCATCATTGTCCATGATGTCGTCATGTACGAGGGTAAAGTTGTGAACAAGCTCTACTGCAGCAGCTGCCGGCAGGGCCCTCTCAGCGCTTCCGCCTAGCATTTCGCAGCCCTTAAGTACCATGAACGGCCGTAAGCGCTTACCTCCCGTGCGGATATAATGCGATGAAGCTTGGTAAAGCTCTTTTGGCTTTCCCTCAACGAACGCAAGTATAAAGTTGTTCACGGTAGAAGCATAAGATTCCAGCTCGCTTTTGATGCTGTCTGCCTTCATGTACGGCTACTAACCTCATGTGCTAGCATTCCTGTCAATATATATCTTGAGCTAGCAAGTGCAGCGATGTT
>JBKPNF010000026.1:0-7262 GCA_046732455.1 Thermoproteota archaeon
TGTATAAGAGACAGATGTATATACAGACTGGAGTAATAACTGCAGACGATGTCAGCTCTGGCTACAATGTCATGAACCCCAATTACCTTGCAAAGTGCATTGACAAATCACTCATGAACATGCACATTTCTACCATTGATCTCATTTACATCCACAACGCCTTTGAGAGCTGGTACCAGGATGTAAGCAGGGAACAGTTTATGGAGATGCTTGTAAAGGCCTTTGAAGTCTACGAAAAATATCGGGCTCAAAAAAAGATTCGTTACTATGGTATGGCAACTTGGACATGTTTCAGAGTTCCCGTCGGAAGTCCTGACTACCTCTCGCTTGAGCAAGTAGTCAAGTGTGCCGAGAGTGTCGGAGGCAAGGATCATGGCTTTAGATTTATCCAGCTCCCGTACAACCTTGCCTATAGTGAGGCTCTTTTGCTTAAGAACCAGTCGGTAGGCTCAGAGGAAAATCTCACAGTTCTACAAGCAGCAGCAAAACTTAACATCGGCATATTTACTAGCATACCTCTCTTTCAGGGAAGGCTCCTTGCCAGCCAGATCCCTGATTATGGAAACGTCACTGATCCGGTAGCCAAACTACTGCAGATAATTCGATCAAGCCCATCGGTTATTGCACCTCTCATTGGGCAGAAAAAGCTCGAACATGTTGAAGAAAACCTAAAGACTGCAAACATGCCCCCACTTTCAGAGGAAGAATTCAAGCAGGCTGTTCGAGTACTCACCAGCCAGCAACTATAAGCAATCTACAAATTGCAGAGACTTGTGTTGTTGTTGGTGATGGATAATAGTGACAGCAGATGGAAGAGGTCAGGTATTGATTGATTGAACCTATGGGCGTTAGGTTAACAACAATAGTAGTAGTAGTAGTAGTAGCAGTTATAGCAGTACTGACAGCTAACAGCTCAACTTTCCTGCAAGCTAATTATGTATCACATGTGATCAATGCTTTTGGTTCAGTTGGCAGCTTGACTAATGATTATTTGACAGGAGTCATGTATGTAGAAAATAAAGATTCTAACAGCATCTCTGTTGTAGATCTGGGCACAAACATGATAGTAAGGAATATCACAGTTGATAAGACGCCTTACAATATGAAACTCTCCGAAGATCAGCTCACACTTTATATCATCACAGGAGACAGGGATTCTGGAACCATTTTCATACTCAACACTACAAACAACGAGCCAATGAATGAGATCTCTACAGGAGTTTCTATCCAAGATATTGCAGTCTTTAATGGAGCTATGTATGTGAGTGACATATTAGGAGGAAGGGTGTTAGTGCTGAACACAAATGGAACTCTCATTGATGAGATCGATGTTGGTCCTAGACCCCAATACATGGAAGTGAGACCTGATGGACAAGTGCTATATGTTACCAGATTAGGAGGTCCTATCTCGGTAGTTGACTTGGACCAAAATACAGTGGTAAGAGAGATAGATTCTGGGAATATGCCTGGTCGTCTTTCCCTTACTAATGATGGCACAAGGTTATTCGTTGTAAACTCGGAGAACGATACTCTGTCAGTCATCGACACACATACAGAAGAGGTGATCAAAACTATCTCAGTTGGCAATGATCCTCAGTACGTAGCATTGAATCCGGATGAGACATTTGCTTATGTAACAAATATGGACTCCAACACGGTATCAATAGTTGATGCACAAGTTATAGAAGTAGTAGGTGAAATTCCGGTTGGCAGTGGACCTTATGGAATTGCATTTAGTGCAGACGGTGGCGACCTATCCTACGTTAGCAATGCGAGAGGAAATGATGTGTCCATTATCGACACTAGAAGTAGCAACGTCAACGCTACACTCTCCTCAGGAGGTGCGACACCAAATGAATTGATCGCAAGAAAGCCCGCTATTGAAATAATTAGAACTGAAAATAATAATAATTCGTCTGTTATTGCACGTATTTTTGTTGACGTTCCTGATGATCAAGAGGAGTTTATGAGAGGTCTTATGTTTAGACAACACCTGCCATTAAATGCTGGCATGCTGTTTGCATTTAACAACGAGGATCCTAGAGCGTTTTGGATGAAAAATACCTTAATACCGTTGGACATGATGTTCATCGATAGTAGCTCTAGAATTGTAGAAATCAAAGAAAATGTCCCTCCCTGCGAACAGGACGAATGCCCAACCTATCCATCGCAAGAACCTGCCCAATACGTTTTGGAAGTTAACGCTGGATTTGCACAAAAGAATGGAGTTAATGTTGGCGATCATTTAGCCACATCCAATGAGCTTAAAGCTGATGCTGCGTTTCATAGCAGATGAGGTACCATTTTGGCGCTGCTCATATCATATATACTATATTTAAGGCCAAGAGTTGGCTAGAAGATAAGTGAACACAACAATACTGAGAAGGTGATATTCCTACTTGAGAAATTCTCTGATAGTTACACTAATTTCCGCATGCTGCTATTTGTTTGAAAACTTAGTCATTAAGTATGAAGAGCAATAGAAGATGCATATGTCCCTATCATAACACGCCATGAGCATAATTTAACGGTACAATCAAATGTCCCTAAGATTGAACAGTGTCAATTTTGCTCCTAGAACCAAATAGTTTCTGCGTCAGTTCTCTTTCTTATGACCAAATGGGAGAAATGGTCTGACCCGTTACTATTATTTTCTAAAGCACCATGCCAATGCAACATGCTGGCTGGGATGCACACTACATCTCCTTCAGATAGCTCAACTACATAGGAGTGGATGATCCCTCGGGCAGTGCTTTTACAATGGCGCTCTTGCCATCACTATTGATTTCAAATTTTTGTAAAAGGGCAACAATTCCTTTTCCCTTGAATGCAACCTGTGTCTGGTCTGATGCATATTGTGAGGCCTTGTTCTACAGCCGTTCTTAAAAGCGACATAGTAGATCTCCTGTTCCTGCGATGTATTTGCATCAACTATCTCAAGTATGTCAAAATCTTCATTTGTAAATTTTCCCTGATATTTTTCTTCCTTCTGTTAATGCCGTGGAGGATAATGGATATTTTTCTTTTCCAACAACAGATCAGGATGACAAACCATCATGATATAAAAGCAATACGTCCAATACACGATAGAATAATGACATACGCCAGAAGATTCATTTGAGTCTAAATATAGTGATAACTAGCAAATGATATTTGAGTCGCTTGATTTTCTGTATATTCCTGCACCTGACATCGAATCCTCCACATATTACTACACAGAAGTTCTAGGCGGCCGGTTATTATGGAAAATACATGCTTTCGGTGTTTGGGTAGCATGTATCAACCTATCAGAGAATAACGAGAAACCATATGTTCTTCTTGCCGATCACATCAGCAAGAAAGACGTAATGTTGATCTACCGAGTCTCGAATCTTGAAGTTATCGCCTCTAGGCTTAGATCTAAAGGATGGAAAGAAGAAAAAAGAATAGAAATTCCTCCAGGGCCATGCTGCGTCTTTCGAGACCCTGCAGATAACGCTTTTGCGGTGTATGAAAATATTCGCCCTAATATTATGAGAGAGTTTACAGGGAGAATTGACAACAACAATGATAATCATAATGAAGATTCCGCGAATTCGGAAAAGCAGTAAAGAATTATCAAAATAGTATTTTACACTCATGTCGCATAAACAGAGATGCAAAATCCATATATATCAAGATTGCCCAGAGAGAAAATTTTGTTTGCTCAACTAAACGGATAAGAGATTTCATTAGGATAAAGACAATCATTCTTCTAAATATTACCAATCCACAATCGAAGCTCCCCTTATTATGACACTCTGTCTTTCTATACTTCTTCATTCACTTTTAGCTTCTTCTCCATGTCTTTCGAATATCACATGTATGTTCCTCTAGGATGCGTCAACGTTTCAGTTTTGCAGTTACTCATATCTTACAGTATATCTATCGCTTTGCAATGTGTTCTACTATTCCTTCTGTCCAGCGGTCTCGATGTGTGTTTCTTTGTTGTGCTGCTCTATCTCATTCTGTGAATTAAAGGTCTTGTTACACACCTCACATCTGTAAAGCGTACTATCATTAGATGCAGTTGACATATCGCAGTGTGATAGCACACTATGATATGTAAGAGTAGTCAATAGAATTATGACATCTTCCAAACTCGTTTGCGAATAGGAAAATAGACAAGTAGTAGTTTTGCCTTATTATTTCCTTTGATCGCTTCTACTCTATAATCTCTGTGCCATTCGGTCTGTTATGCATTTTGTTTCCGCGTTTCTATTTGGAAGTTATATGTTTGTCCATGGTGCACGTAATGCATTTTATCTTCCAGATCTGCCTTTCTAACTTCTGCTTGGAATTCCTCAAGTGAGGACTTGAAAACATCATAATCGTTGTAGTGTATCGGTATGACCTTCTTTGGATTGATAATTCTGAACATTTCCAAACCCTCCTTTGCATCCATTGTAACCACAATTCCAAGTACGGTCGTGCCACCAAGATGAAACAGCGCAAGATTAATGTCAGGAAAATGTTTTGGGATATCCTTAATTTCGTCAAAGACCATGGTGTCGCCGGTAATGTATACCCTAAAGAGAGGATGATGATGCCGGTTAGGGTCGTCGGGAGCATCGTAAAAGTCAAGAATGCTCCCCATGACCTGCGGCATGAACATGGAAACTGGAAGTGGCCCATGTCTTCCAGGCGTTGCGGTTATGTTGAGCCGAGCATTACCTTTAACGAAGGAGACAGTTTCCCATTTATCTAGCTTCTCAAAGTTAGTAAAGCCCCTTGCACCTAATTCTTCGACAGCATGCTCGTTGGTAACAATTGGCAAGGACTTACTCAAACCACTAATTGCTGCCTGATCAAAATGGTCTCCGTGAAAATGCGATAGCAGAACGAAATCCAATGGCGGTAGCTCGCTTATCTCCATAGCAGGATTTGTCAGCCGTTCAGAGTACAATCCTGGTCCAAGATGGACTTTCTCATGCATGTGGATAAATGTCGGATCGGTAAGAAAAGTAAAGCCGGCCCAGCGGATGAGCAATGTCGCATTTCCTATAAAGAATATTGAGCCTTTCGTCTTGTCAGTAACATCCGATCGTGCTATTGGAAGCGTAATTTCTCGTTTGGAGGGCGTAGAAGTCATGTGTGGACGTCATATCTATTTTACTATGGAATATTAACACTTAATCTCATAATCACATAGTCATTATTTCACCTTTGTTTCTTGTGTTCATGGCATATCCTTATGTTATATTATGCTATAAGTTCAGGTTCTTAATTGATATTAGTCTTAGAAAGCTATGCAAAATGGCCCTGACCGCTTATAGGCAGGCAGGTAATGCGGAGAACTTGGTCTAACCGTTGCCACGGAAGAGCACCTCAATCTTTTTTGACTCTTTCTGTTATTGTTATTACGATCCTTGTTGTAAATTACAATTCTATGACACTCCCCAAAGAGAGGTGATTCTATTAATCAAATAGGTACAAGTTCACAGACGTGGTGGCTTTGACCAGCCCTAAATTGGTTGTATATAGACTGAAAGCAGATTACTTGCCAAAATGCGTAATTGAAAAATAACACAAAAAATATCTGCTCAAATCAAGCCCACGGAAACTTTTGGTTTTTCTTAAAATATTCTACTAACCCTCCATCAAGGAGCATATTCTTCATAAAACTGGGAACAGCTTTAGCTTGAAAAACATGTCCCAGTCTAGTATTTGTCACGGTAAACTCATCTAAGTTAATAAGGACTGGGTCGCCCTGCACTATCTTTCCTTTTATTTCAGGTACTTCAAGAGCAGGCAATCCGATAGTGAATGCGTTTCGATAAAAAATTCTTGCAAAACTCTCTGCCACAATTGCAGATATACCTGCATATTTCAGAGCAACCGGCGCTTGTTCTCTACTCGAACCTCCACCAAAGTTTCTGCCAGCTACCAAGATGTCACCTTTGCGTATCTTTTTGGGAAAATCCGGATCTATTCCATACATAGCATATTTTGCCATTTCATCTGGATCATTTGTTCTGCTTTTGAATCTAAATGGCATTATAATATCAGTATTAATGTCATCTCCAAATACCCATGCTCTTCCTCGTAAAACAGCCTTAGTGGCGAAGGGCGAAGTCGTTGATTTTGGAGGAGACGGCATTAGAGGAGAAGATAATGGTGGCGGTGGTGATGATGACTCTGGTTGAGAAGATGGGGATGCCTCATCATGTGTTATCTTATCCTCTGCAGCCAAATTATAAATACCTCTCTGGACTTGCGATCTTGCCTTCTATTGCAGAGGCGGCCGCAGTTGCAGGCGATGCAAGATACACTTTTGACGAAAGTGCACCCATCCTTCCTACAAAATTCCTCGAAGATGAGGATATGCATATTTCGTCCTCTCCAAGAGCTCCAAGGTGCGTTCCTACACAGGCTCCGCATGTTGCGTTTGTAAATACTGCGCCAGACTCCAGGTATGCCTCCACGTACCCTCGTCGAATTGCTTCCTCGTAGACTCTGACTGAAGCAGGCGTAACTATGCATCTTGTATTTTTATGGATTTTTCTACCTTTGAGGATCCGAGCTGCTATTTCCAAGTCTTCAATTCTTCCGTTTGTTGCCGATCCAATGAATGCTTGGTCTATTTCTACGCCAGCCATTTCACTTGCAGACCGGACGGCATCTGGATGATCGGGACCTGAGACCATTGGCTCTATGCTGTTGCACTCTATATTAAATTCATCAGCATATTTGGCTAACCTGCCTGGATGAATTTCTATTGTATTATCTATGGTTTTTCTTGGGTTATTAGCTATATAGCTTTCAGTCAAGTTATCGTAGGGAAATACCGAGAGTTTAGCACCGCACTCCATTGAAGCATTGCTTATACAAGCCCTGGAATCCATAGTTAGCTCTCTTCGGAGAGTATCGTCGGAAAATGTCCATTCCAGAGCCCTATAATTTGCACCATCTTCGCCTAACTTTGCTATGAAGTCTAATATCAGATCGCGTGCAAAGACGCCCTTGTTGAAATTTCCTGATAGGACAACTTGGACAGTTTCTGGCACCCTCAACCATATCTGACCACTGGCCCATATAGAAGCGATTTCAGTACTTCCAATTCCTGTTGCAAAAGCTCCCACACATCCAGCCTGACATGTGTGAGAATCTCCACCAAGTATCATCATTCCAGGATATGCAAGACTTTCCAGAATATGCTGGTGTGATATTGATCCTTCGACTAGCATACAACCGTGTTTAGAAGCAAAAACCCTCATCATGGCATGAAGATTTGCGACCTTTTC
>JBKPNF010000027.1:0-10923 GCA_046732455.1 Thermoproteota archaeon
AATATGATTGCCAGATCTGATCTTTCCGTGTATGGCCATGAAGTGTTTTGTTGTCTATCTATATATTCTATAACAGTGGTTATAGACCCCGCAGATATTTTTCAGCCCGTTTTCAAGATAAAATCACCCCTTTTGATAAGAAACAATTCAAGTCGACAGTTCGAACCCATGTAAGAATCTAAAAGAAATGAAACAGAATGGAAATGAATCAAAAACCAAAGAGTATAGGCAAAGGATATTGCAAGGCAATTCGCGACAAAGAGGAGAACCGTATGGCAACTATGAAGTGAATACAGTGCACTACTATAGACTGGATGTATGGTTCTCTCTTTTTCTTTCATGTAACTGTCTTTGATATTTTGTTGCTAATGTTGCTAGTGTAATGCGGGATGCAGCATTTTAATAAAGTGGACAATATTTTTTGCGGCCTTGTCTAAAGTGGTTCAATGGACCGTGTTGTTATTATGGAACAATGGCAAAAACAATGGATCTTAAAGCTGATGGGCTCTTACAATGGCAACAGATTATTGGCAGCAAAAAGAATGTCTGAAATTTCTAAAAAAGGAATACGAGAATGTTGGCAACTACTAGATGAAGCTGTACCAATGGATAGTGTAGAACGAATAAGATATTGCTCGCTTGGAATAATGGATTGATATGGCTGGTAGTGACCAATCTGTTGGATTCTCCTCATGCAAAAAGAGGTAGAAAAAGCAAGTCCAGAATGGTTGACTTGCGGTTTGATAGAGCACAACACCCAGGCATAACGCTGCATTAGCGATGGCATGTATATAAAAAAGGCTTCATCCGATTCAAAAATTCAAGGAATTGTTCATTATGAAATTGAATTTGTTGTTCCTATCGATATACGGTACTAATTACATGCTACACTCTGCTATGCAGATCATGCAGCCAAGAGCTCGGAAGCTTGAGGATGTGTGCAATGCTTAAGGAAATTGTGTGATGGGAATATTTTTTGCCTGTAACAAGTAGAAAAATCTCACTATAATATTCATCCTGAACTATGTGTTTAATGTACATTTGTGCCTGTCAATAAGACTGCAAAAATGTATTGGGAAGTACTCCTACTGTATTGTGCATTATTTTCTGCCAATAGTCCAACACTATACGTATGAACCACAAGCAAACACCATGAAACATCTCCCTGTCTCATTTATGTTACATAAGACAAAAGATTCTCATATAAGTGAGACAAATACTGTTATCAATTCAAAGAGATCGCATCATCAGTTCTTGTAGTAGTCTTCGCACCGTTCCTGTTATTGTCTGCAAATTTCAGTGCTTAATCATCTATTATCATCATGCGAGACAAACAATTGATTCCTTCTCATGTATGGTAACTGGGTGTGAATATGTTCTATTATTGATATTTTTGCAAGTTCTTGGGAAGCCAGAATGTATCTATATACTCTTTGAGGACTCGAATATTTTATTGCAAGTGTCTTGGATGCTTTTGAAAGCAGAGCCGATACAAGTTTTTGTGTAAAAATACAAAATCTTTGTCTTTGAAAAATATTGCGATACAGTTTAATGGTCTTAGAATACGAAGCATTGCATGTAATAATATTATAATATGATATCTTAACGCTCAAATATGTTGCAGTGCTTATAAAGCAAATGGAATCGTCCCCGGTAGCAAACAAACTTGGTCAAGAAGAAATAATTTACCTTGACTGGAACAATGCCTTTGATATTCTAGAAAAAGCATATGGATCAGGCCTCTATGTTTTGATTATTGGTCCAAAGGGCACTGGCAAGACTACCCTTGTAAGGAGATTTGCTTCAGAAATGAAAAAGGATCTAGATTCTGTCAACTTTTCACTTCGCACCCGAGAGTCGCATCTAGTGGGATCGAGGACTCTGAATAAGGGCGAAATAAACTTTGTCGAAGGCGTGTTGGTAAAGTCTATGCGCAATGGCACTCTATTGTATCTCGATGAGCTAAATGCGGCAGAGGCAGACGTACTGCTGAGACTTGACGAAGCACTAGACGACAGGCGACAGCTGGTGCTAAAAGAAGCGGAAGGGCAGGTTGTCAAGGCAGCCGACGATTGGTTTGTAATAGCCACAATTAATCCCTTATCGCACGTTGGTACAAAGGAGCTACCCCCGCAGCTCCTCAGCAGATTCCCTGTGAGGTTGAGGCTTGATTATCCGCCGGAAGATATAGAGCTTGACATTGTTAGCCGCCATGTGACGATTGACGATTCAAAGATCAGAGATGTCAAGCATGCAATCCAGCTTGCCAAGAGCCTGCGCGAAGCAGCCGCAGTTGAAGAACTGTATTACAGCCCCTCGATACGTGAGACAATAGCATTTGCCAAGATGCTCAACGCTGGACTTTCTGGCAGGCAGACTGCCGAAGTTGTATATGCAAATGCATACGACCAGTGGGGGCAAGTCGAGTATCAGAAAGTGATGGATATGATAACATCGATCTTTGGCGATCGGTGATGGTCAAGATCGCAAGCCCTGTAATGCGAAACGATGTTTTGCTTGACATTTCGACTTTTCTTGCCAGAAGATGGTCTGGCAACGACAAGGTAGTAATCATTCTTATGCAAGACAAACCTCCTACTGCCAAGCTGGACAAGAATCAGATCATTCTTTCTCTTCCCAATTACTATCTCGGCACTGACTTTCAGAAATATAGGCAATGGCGTGTAGCCCTCTGGTTTGAATCAATGAGAATGAAACACTCTGCTAAGGTGCTGAGCAATGAGCATGCCTTCGGCTTTTTGCTCAATACCCTTGAAACAAAGAGAATCGAGATCCTTGGCTTGCGAGAATGGGAAGGAATGGCTAATGAGCTTATGTTCAACGAGGGCATTTCATGGATGTCGCGCCAGCTTTTGAATTCGATTTATGGCCGCTACAAAATAGCAGAGGCATTTTCACAATATTTTCTCACCGGCTATCTGAAAGGCGAGCTATTTGGCAGAGAATTTGATAAGGTGAAGAAGGCAGCTGATTATGCAAATGAAATAGTAAAGGAAGCATTAGACAACAACTACAGCACCACCTGGATGGAGCAGCACATCCCAAAACTGATCAAGATACTTGAGCTTGACTCCTTGGTTTCGATCCCGATATTATCTCCGAGGACAAGAGTCGGTGCCTCACTTAACCAGAGCGACACGCTCAAGCAGGTGGAAAAGGTAGTGCAGATGCGACATAAAAAAGACGACTTGGAGAAAAAGACTAAAGACGTCTACGAAGGTCGCGATGTGCTTCAAGAATTCGAGGCTCTTGTCATGGAGAGCAAAAAAACAGAGAGCAAGGGCTATGAGTCATTGGAGAACTTTGGTCTAAGCGTCCCAGACAAGATGGACATCGACGAGACGCAAATCTATGACATTGATCTAGTACAGAAGGTCAAAGCGGCATTTAGGGATTGGAAAACAGGATGGATCGAGCGGCACGATGAATCTGGCGACGAGTTTGATGTAGAATCCTACGTTGAGGCGTTGCCCAAGACCTTCATTGCTGATTTCAAGCTCTCAATCAAGACCAAGGTTGTAATATTGCTTGACCACTCTAGCAGCATTGCCGATGTAGAGTTAGAATACAAGCAGGCGACAATCGCACTCTGTGAAGCACTGCATTACCTTGGAATCAGGTTTGCTGTCTATGCTTTTAGCACGGACAAGCAGCAAGTAAAGTGCTGGATCATCAAACCCCCCAACATTAAGTGGTCGGTGGTGAGTGCTAGGCGTCTTGTCCAGATACGAGCAAGTGGGGGCACGCCCTTGGCAGAGGTCTATGGTCTGCTCCTGCCTGTGCTCAAGTCGTTCAAGCCAGACATCTTTGTCACCCTGACAGACGGCGAACCGTCAGACTTTGACGCAGTAAGGCAGATGGTGCTCTCATACAGGAAAATGGCCATCCGTATGGTGGCAATAGGAGTTGGCCGCAACCTCAATGACTCTGTCGGCATAGGACACAATTTAAAGTACCTCGACTACGAAAAGGCGATCTCTGTCAGCCGATTACAAGATATTCCAAAGAAAGTGATCAAGCTGCTGCGCAGCAACTAGATGACTAGATTGGGATTTTCCTTCTTGACCTTTTCCCAGTCACTCAGGAAAGCGGAAAGCCCTTTATCTGTAAGTGGATGGGAAATCATTTTGGCAAGTATATCTGGTGGAAGTGTCACAACCTGCGCGCCAATCTTGCCGGCTTCGGTGATATGCAGAGGGTGCCGGATGCTTGCAACAAGCACATCAGTGTTAAACTGATAATTCTTGAATATCTGCACTATTTCTCTGATGATTGTCATGCCCTCATGCCCTGCATCATCAAGCCTGCCAATAAATGGACTGACGTAAGCAGCACCGGCTTTGGCAGCAAGGATTGCCTGGTTTGCTGAAAATATGAGCGTGACATTTGTCTGGATTCCTTCTTCTTTTAATTTCTTGACAACCTTCAATCCGTCTGGGATCATGGGAATCTTGACCACTACATTCTGTCCGTATTTTTTGAGCCCGTGGGCCTCGTTGACCATTTCCTCCATTGTAGTTCCGATGACTTCGAGGCTCACCGGCCCTTTGACTATCTTGACTATCTCGCGCATGATTTCGGCAGGGTTGCCCTTCTCCTTTGAAAACAGCGTCGGGTTTGTGGTGATGCCATCTACCAAGCCCATATCGCTGTACTTTTTGATCGATTCAATATTTGCAGTATCTAGAAAGATCTTCATTATTTCCTGCTCCTGCTCCTTGCCTCTAGCACCGCCTTTGCTATTTCAGTTGCGGTCAGACCATAGTGCTCCAAGAGGATATCAATTTCCTCATCACGGGCAGACTCGCCAAATATGTCGCGGACGCCAACACGCTTGATGGGTACAGGGTAGGTTTCGCCAATAACTTCAGACACCGCCCCTCCAAGGCCACCAATGACATTGTGCTCCTCGGCTGTAGCGATGGCACCTGTCTCTCTGGCACATCTAGCTATTAAGTCCCTATCAATAGGTTTTATCGAAAACATGTCGACTACTCTGCAGGAAATACCTTTTTTCTTAAGCTCTTTTGCCGCTTCGAGTGCGGTGCTCACCATAAGGCCACATCCAATTATTGTGGCGTCAGCGCCATCCTCAAGAACGTTGCCTCTGCCAAGCTCAAACGAAATTGATTGATCTGCATAAATTACCTCAGACGAGGGCCTTGCCAGACGCATATAAAAGGGACCCTGGGTAGATGCTACTACCTTGATGAGATATTTGACTGCAACTGCGTCAGCAGGCACGAGCACCCTCATATTAGGGATTGCTCTCATCTCAGCAACGTCTTCTATCTGCTGATGGGAGGCTCCGTCCGGTCCCACAGTAAGACCTGCATGAGAAACAATTAGCTTCACATTGAGGTAGGGATAGCAGATAGTATTGCGGATTTGGTCAACACACCTTCCCGGGATGAATGCAGCATAAGTGCTCGCAAATGCAATCTTGCCGGCTATTGCCAAACCTGCCGCTACTGAGACGATGTTGGCCTCTGCGATCCCAACGTTGAACATTCTCTCAGGATACTTGTCGCCAAACTTTTTTGTCTTAAGAGACTCAGTCGTGTCGCCTCCAACACAGACAATGCGGGGGTCATCTTTCCCAAGCTCTACAAGAGTATCGCCATAGGCTCCTCTCATGTCTGCGGTTCTTTTCTCGCTACCTAATAGCATGCAGCTCTTCCTCTATCTTAAGCTCATTTGCATATGGAATCAATATATGTTTACGGGCTTTCATCCAGTCTGCCCTTATGTTAAGCTGGGTCGCATGGTTAAGGAGCCTTCTCTCAAGTGCTACTTCTGCCTTGTGCCTCAGCTGGATAACTGCACCATGGATGTCTCCGCCGCTATATACAGCAGCACCAGCAACAAATATCCTTGCGCCAGCGTCGTACGCCTGCTGTAGAGTCGTCGAATCGATGCCTCCGTCAGCTTCAATATATCCCCTAAAGCCATGCTGCCTCAATTGCTTGTTAAGCACTACCATCTTGTCCAATACTTCAGGCATGAACTTTTGGCCTGCAGAGCCGGGGTTAACCGACATGACAATGACAACATCAAGATTATTCAAGCAGTAATAGAGCCACTTTGGCACGTCAGTGCCCGGATTAATTGCAATGCCTGGGCTGATCCCGTTGTCGATCAGTGTTTCCTGAATTTCTCTAAACTCATTTTCAGTACACGCCTCTGCATGCACTGTAATAATATCACATCTTGCGTCAATGTAATCCTGTATGTTCTTTAATGGGTTTTCTATCATCAAATGGGTGTCAAACGGCAGGCTGGTTAGACGCCTTAGCTTTTTGATAGTATCAGCAAAGAATGTAGTGTTTGGAACAAACCGGCCATCCATCACGTCTAAATGGATCATGTCGACTCCTTCGCGTTCCACCTTCCTTATTTTATCCTCATAGTTCTCACGCTCGCCAGCTATTATTGAAGGAGCGATCAGACACTCGCTCTCTAGCTCTTCCAAAAGCACTTCGGTCTGTCTCTTGGGTGGTGCTTTTCCATGCCACTGGGGGTTGTTTGCCATGTGGCGTATACCGTTTCCCTTGACTGTATTGGCAATTATCATGACAGGCTTGTCATGCACCTGTGCAGCTCTGTTGAGAGCGTCCAGTATTTGTTCAACCCTGTGACCGTCTACTTCAAAGACTTCCCAGTTAAATGCAGCCCACTTGTCCCTCATGGGGTCAAGTGGCATAATGTCCTCCGTAAAGCCGTCCTGCTGAATGCGGTTGCGATCCAAAATGGTGACTAGGTTGTCGAGTTTGAATTTGCCGGCGGCCATGGAAGCCTCCCATATTTGACCCTCATTTGACTCGCCATCGCCGATCAACACAAACACCCTATTTTTCCTGCCATCTAGTTTTTTTGCAAGTGCAATGCCAATACCAACTGAAAGCCCAATTCCTTCTGAGCCTCCAGAGTATTCAATACCTGGCACGCTATGGTGTTTTTGATGCTCTGAGTACCGTACCGGATGGCCTTGAAGGCGCGACCCAAGCTGGCGGAGTGTCTTGATCTCTTCGGGCTGAAAGTAACCTGCAACTGCAAGTGCCGAGTAAAAGCCGGGCGCAGAGTGAGCCTTTGAATTTATGAAATAATCGCGCTCGCTCCAGCTTGGGTTTGCTGGGTCGTGCTTCATCCTTCTGAAATATAGGGTGCCCATTATTTCAGCAGCAGAGAAGGAGGCGCCTGGGTGGCCGGAACCAGCCTCAGTGATGCCTTGAATTGCCCACATACGCGCATCCCGGATCTTCCTCTTGAGGTCCAGATAACGCATGTTAAAGCCCATAGTAATTCTCCCATGTAAATAGCAGCAACAATACAAGAAAAAGCTCATTGCAGGAAAATAAAAAGATATAGCTCGGTAATATCTCTCCACCCAAGATTTAAAAGTTGGACAAGGCAGTTTTATATACATCATGTCGTCGTTATCGTCATCTTTCAAACGACCACTTCTTATTTATGACGACAAGTGCTATTCCTGCGCAAAGTTCGCCAAAGTGGCTAGTATGCTTTCGCGTGGATGGATAAGGGCAGCCGGCCACCACTATTCTCATGTGGCCAAGGAATCTAAGGAAATGATCTTTCCTGCTGACTATGATGCGACTAAAATGTTCTGGCTTATCAACAGGAGCGGTGCTCATGGCGCACGATCGGGTCTGATGCCGTTGGCAAAGGAAATTTTTGTCGGCATTTTCAGAAGAGGAGAAGGGAACGCTAGCGATATTATTTCATCATGCGAATTTGACAAGACAAACAGTATGTCTTGCTACTCATCCACCAATGTGATAAAGAGGATTGTTGGCACACTCAGACACGGAACGACATTCAGGTTTAATACAGGATAACTTACATGGATATATTCTAGACTATATCCTTATGGGAATAAGGAGCAAGCAAAAATCTTCTAGGGTATGGCAGTCTATCAAACCAAGAAAAAGATGAGAGCAGTAGAAGATGATTAGCAGCGTTACATTAAAGAAGAATAACTATGCATAAATGCTGAAAGTAGGAAGGAAGGGGATAGACTGTCTCAAATTGTATAACCTGGAGAGCTATTATTGGCATTAAATTATCTCTATACCTAGAAGGCAGGCTTCGCATAGATGGAAGTATGACTTCTAACGACGATGACTCTTTGCTTGGTTTTGAGGAAAGAATTCTAAACAAAGGCAGTAAAAAAGAAAAGAGGTATTGCAGCATATTGGGTAAGCATTTCAAAGAAGAAGTATTGAAAAATGCTAAAACTGTCCTTCAAACTGTTCCCTTAACCTACTACTAACAAATTCGTCTGCCTGTTGTAATTCGTAAAACCAAATATGAACAGGTTGCACATAGTCAGGGGCTCATTAGCAGACTAAGGTGCCGATGAACCGCAGCCGATGGGCTTTGAGGGCTTGAGGATTTCATAATGGTGTCCCTCTGGATAAATTGCCCAACATGCGCCGCTGCACGCAATAGGGATTGCTCTGATAGAAGTTTGTCCTATCCTTTTATACAGGGAAAGGATAGGCTTGAAAAGTTTCTCTGCTGAAGTGTATCACTTGGCAGAGAATGCAAGTATATTCTTACTAATCAGATAATGATCTCCTACATTGCTTATACTCGCCAAATTCTAAACTTAAAATAAAGTCGCTAATAGACTTTAGAATGTCATGGTACTAATCAAAGTTGAGAGGGTTAAGATAGATCAAAAACAGACTCCACTTCTTGTGATAGGCGTATTTGAAGGTGAGCAAGACTTTCCACATTCAAAAGAGATCGAATCATCAGTCTCTTCTTCAATCAAGGAAACGCTGGAGAACAAAGAGTTCCGTGGGACGTTTGGATCGTCGATGGTAGTTTACACTTTAGGCAAAGGACCAATGAAAAAGATAATGCTGCTTGGTCTTGGCAAGCAGGAAAAATTCACAGACGAAAGTGCGCGGCTCTGTGCGGGCAAAGCAACGCAGAAGGCCCGAGATCTGGGAATAAGGGAATTTTCAATATTGCCGTTCTCAAACCTTGACGAAGGGCTTGTAGGGGCCATGACAGAGGGAATAGCTCTTGCACTATACACATTTGACAAGTACAAGGAGGCCAAAGAGCCGGCGACAAAAATTGAAGAGGCCACAATATTGATCAATTCTGATTCTCTAAGATTCCAATCGGTTGCTGAGAAGGCAAACCTTATAGTGGAATCGGTAAACTTTGCACGCGACATTGGCAACCTGCCGCCAAACGACTGTCCGCCGGCCCATCTGGCAAGTATATCCGTTTCGCTAGCGCAAGACTATGGCATGAAGGTACGAGTAATAGATCGCTATGAGCTTGAAAACATGGGGATGGGTGGTATTGTGGCGGTAGGCAAGGGAAGCAATAACCCGCCCAAGCTCATAATCCTTGAATATAATGGCACAAGCGATCCTCAGCAAAAGCCGTATCTACTGGTAGGCAAGGCGGTGACTTTTGACACTGGCGGCATTTCTATAAAACCGGGAGAAAAAATGGATGAAATGAAATTTGATAAATGTGGCGGCTGCACGGTTCTAGGCGTTATAAGGGCAGCCGCTTCGATGAAGTTGGCAGTCAATGTTGTAGGCATTGTTCCATCTGTTGAAAACATGCCGTCTGCTACTTCGTACAGACCCGGCGATATCATCAGAATGTATAACGGCAAGTCGGTCGAAGTGCTCAACACAGATGCCGAGGGCCGCATGATACTTGCCGACGCCCTAGCATATGGGATTGTCACATACAGTCCGAAGGCTGTAATTGATTTAGCTACACTCACCGGAGCTGCTGTAATTGCACTTGGAGCCAATGTGGCCGCGCTGATGGGCAGCAACAAGCAGTTGATAGACAGGCTGCGCAAGCTATCCGATAAGACAGGAGAAAAGATGTGGGAGCTTCCGCTGTATGATGAATATCATGAGCAGATCAAGAGCACCTATGCAGATATCAAGAACGTTGGAGGCAGACCTGGTGGAGCGATCACTGCTGCAGCATTCCTGTCTAACTTCGTCAACGATGTCCCTTGGGTGCATATTGATATCGCTGGTACTGCATGGATGCAAGAAGGAACGTATGAGAAAAGCTACAACCAAAGAGGAGCAACAGGGTTCGGCGTAAGAACGCTTATCAAGCTGCTGATGGAAGAGGAAAAACATCTGCCAGCGTGATGGAGAAATTTATATGCCGCTGTTCCCGCTGAGCGCACTTGTGCAAGCCCTTGGAGAGCTGGGCTTTAGTTGCAGAATAGGTAGCATGGATCCTGATGTGCATCCGATGAAAAGACCGTACTTTGAACGATGGCTTTCAAACAGGGACGGCTTTGTCCGGGTAATGAGTGGCAGCATCGATTTTATTGGCATGGAGGAAGTAGTGCGCATGGGACCATTCTATGATATCTACTGCCTCGTAGAAAATGACTTTATTTTCGATACTGACGACAATGCCCACAAGTTGCTCGACGCTGCGCCGTACTATACGCTGTCCCGCGGTAAGGTGATAAACATGGGATGGAGTGGCGGAGTGATCGCAAATATGCTGGCAGAAGACGCCGTATTGTCAAAGGATCTTGCAAGAAATATCATGAAGGAAGAATTGAAAAGTATAACTATAAAAGCAGCAAATTATTGCTGCGTCATAGAAACGCAGGCATGGGACCAGGCCGGCCTTGCATCGGCCTTCTCAGCAATAAACCGGATCGGATATAATGTCAGGCAATTAGTCAAGACGATACACTTAGGAGATTATGCTGAAAAGTAGTAAGAGAAAGATGCCAGCACTGCTGCTTCCCAACCGCTCTCGCAGATCAGTAACACAGCAGCGACAGCAGGTTTGACTTCCGGGTTCGGAATGGGACCGGGTCGCACCCTGCCGCTATGACCGGCTTACGAAAACAATTGTCAA
>JBKPNF010000028.1:0-37523 GCA_046732455.1 Thermoproteota archaeon
ACACAAATGAGTCATCCTCAAGCAGTTTCTCGGCGGTCTTAAGCTGACCTGCTGTTGCAAGGGGCCGCTCCGATCTTGCGTACTCGATCTTGACACCAAATCGATTTCCATCCTCAAAATAGTCTTCTATTGTTCGATGTAGGTAGCTGACACAGATGACAATATAGTCGATATCTCCAGCGTTTTTCAACCACTCTAGAATATACTCAAGGAGAGGCTTGTTGCCAAGCGGGAGCATTGGCTTTGGAATGAAGAACGTATAGGGCTGGAGCCTCGTGCCCAGCCCGGCTGCCAGGATTACCGCTTTCATCTTTTGTATCTTTTTCAGGCTTTCGACGTATATATAATATGAATTAAACTATCCGTTCTCGCCAAGGATAGAAACCCTCGATTGAGTACACTGGACAAGCATACATTTGTGGTCTAAAGCTTGATTTTGCTAAGTAAAGAATAGCCTTGTTTGGGGCTTAAGAACTTCATTTACGGCTTTTCGCCAGTTTCTTTTCCAAACGTGTGTTTGTCCTTTGCCATAAGAAATAGTCCTGCATGCCTCTACATCAAGAGGTAGCTCCCCTAAAGGTGCAATGGGGGATTTGCGTTTCATGCAAGAACTATAATTTTTTCAATAATCTTTTAACTCTTTCTACGACTTCTGAAGGGTTCCTCCCAAATAGAGTGACCATCGGCTCCTTGCCAACATCGCCTGTATGATAAATGATATCTGCCAGGGGGTTCTTTGAAAGCGCGGCAAGTATTCCCCATGCAACGCTAGAACCTTCTCTTCTTTTGATCCTTTTCGGTTCTTTGGTCCTATCATAGCTTGCGACAGAGAATAATGAGTTGCATACCTTGACGATCCTTTCGCCAAACCTGATGTTAATTGCAGATCTGAAGTCAGGATTGACGCTCATATACGCAATGATTGCCGAGGCGACATGGCTGGACGCGCCGAACTTGACGTATGAAGCAGGGACAGCAGCTTTCTCAATCTTGATTATTCTTCCTCGCACGGCCGCCACATCTGATATGTCGGTTGCATCCATGAGAGCATAAGCAAAATTGGTCTGTGTCTCAGGTATGAGCCTATAAAAGCCATCAAGCATGCTGACTTCCTCTGCTGCCTGTTGTAGTTCCCTCAAGATATGGTAGCGACTAGCATCACGATAAATGACGGAGAGAGGGTTTGCGATGGGCAAACCCTTCCCTATTCTTACTGCATCTTTGATGGCAGTATGGACATATTCGTTTGCCATCTTGCATGCCTCTGCAAGCGCCATGCCCTTTGCAAAATAAGCTGTGACTGCTGAGGAAAAGTTGCAGCCAGAACCATGGATTTCCTTTATCTTTAGTCTAGGGTTTGTAAATTTCAGGATCTTGCCTTTATTGTCGAGCAGCAGATCGGTAACATACGCAGGGTCAAAGTGTCCACTCTTGACAATGACGTTTTCTGCTCCCAACTTTTTGATCTTTTTAGCGGCTTCGATAGCATCTTTCTCTGTCTTAATCACAGTTTCCGCAAGTTTTTCAGCTTCCATCCTGTTGGGGGTTATTAGACTGCACAATGGTATCAGCTTCGATGCAAATGATGTGTATGCTTCTGTGCGGAGCAGCTTGGCACCAGTACCGGCTGCAAGAACCGGATCCAGCACTATCGGAATCTTGGAGGTTTTTCTGAGTGAACGGTAAACCGTGTCTATTGTTGGGCTGCTGTATACCATACCTATCTTGATGGCATTTGGTCGCATATCTTCCAGGATCGATCTTATCTGCTTCTCCACCATTGAAGGTGAGATCTCGAATATCTCGGCTACTTGCTTTGTGTTCTGTGCCGTTATCGCAGTTATCGCAGTGCACCCATACACGTCAAGTGCAGAAAACGTCTTTAAGTCAGCTTGTATTCCTACACCTGACCCTGAGTCGCTGCCGGCAATCGATAGTGCGATTTTCAACTCAGAATGGTTAGGATGATAGACTTTTCAATCTTTCTCAGATAATCCTAAATTAGGCAACTTTTTCTTGCACCATTTTATCAATCTTAATAATTCAAATCATATTATCGGTATTTAGCTTCACTGTTTATGCTCGACAACTGTGTAATAGGCTATTTGGCCCACAGGAAATGCGGGCTTCAAATTTTGTGTTTGAAGATTAGGTTATGACTATAGCATGACTATAGCATGACTATAGCATTGCTAGAGTAGAAGAACAAAAGAGCGAGAATCAATGTGTTTGCTACATTCGTTGCCAGTGCTCGTAACAGAGATAATTTAAGTCATCAACCTTACTCTATCTGTAGTGACCAATTGAGCTGGGATGCGGCATATATACATCATGATACTCAAATTCTTTTAGGCACGAGAGAGACAAATATTCAAATCTGTAGGGTGTCAACCTGAAAACAGACTACTAACAAACAACCTCGAAAATCCTCAGAACGATTTCTTAAACTCCTTTAATACTCAATGGGTTTATTTTTCTCGTATTTCTTATGAAGGTTGGAATGCTGTTGCCGCAAACTGGAGAACTAGCCACAAGCCAAAATGTTCTGCATATCGGAAAGGAGGCTGAAAAGGAAGGAGTCGATTCTGTATGGGTATTTGAACGCCTTTTATGGCCACTCAAACCTCAGACACCTTATGGAGGAATACCTAACACCCCCATACCAGTCGAATACCAGAGTGTCCTTGATCCGTTGGAGACTCTCACGTACTTGGCAGGCAATACAGAGCGAATTTCTTTAGGGACTAGTATAATTGATATATTCTTTCAGAACCCTATCATGCTTGCAAGAAGATTTGCAACACTTGATGTCTTATCGGGTGGGCGGGTTATTGCAGGTCTCGGGATTGGATGGTCAAAAGATGAGTACGACGCTTCCGGTACACCTTACAAACATAGAGGAGCAAGGGCAGATGAATATTTGCAAGTGCTGAAACGAATATGGACTGATGACGTGGTCGAGTTTAGAGGTCAATTTTATAATATACCTCCTTCAAAAATAGGTCCTAAGCCTGTGCAAAGACCACATCCCCCAATACTGCTTGCAGGATTCAGTCCAAATACTTTCTCACGTATAGTAAACCATGCAGATGGTTGGATACCGATTGCCGGATTTGGACCCTTAGAACAACTTGAACAGACTATAAATGGCTTAAGAGAAGGTGCAAATAAGGCGAATAAGAACCCATCAAAAATTCGTGTGGTTGTCCTTTCATACCCAAATGTTCTAGATCCTTCTCAAGGTTCTTCCTCCAACCAACCGAGATCGCCGATGAGTGGCACCATTGATCAAATTGGAAGCGACATAGACAGAATCAAAGCAATGGGAGCAGAGCACATGATTTTTGGTTATGCATTTTCTCCAATAGGCACAGATGTGAAGAAGATGATGGAGGTAACAAAGCAACTTGCTAGATTTGCCAGATAAGAAACTCTCTAATCGTCAGAATAAATAAAAAATGTATCATTTCAAATTCAAGAATTGCTCCATGATGCCACTTTCTCTGGCGCTATTACGATGCACATTTCACCTACCTCCACTTTTTCATACTGAAGATACTTTATCTTCAGCTTTTTGTAAGCTTCTCTTACCTGAATATTTTCTAGTGTTCTTCTTGCGATTGTTGCCTTCCCTTGTATAGTTATAAAAGCTAATCTCGTCCAATCTTCACTATAGTTGTCAATAAGCAGGGCAACGTTAGGATTATGTTGTATGTTCTTTATCCTTTTTAATTTGTCAGGTTTAGCCGTCTTTCTCTTTTCATCTATTGGTATAAAGAAATGGTTGGCGTCAAATACAAAGACTACTGGTACTAAATGGGGCTTCAATGCAGAATCTACTGTTGCTAACCTTGCAACTCTTGCTCTTTCTATAAACTCTTCAAAATCAGAGGGGATAACCAAAGTTGCATCTGTTGTATTATGATGATGCAAGATCTATTACTTATTTCTTTGACAGAGCTTTGCCGCCATCAGGTCATGTCAGAAAGAGTCGGACCTTCCAATTGTTTACTTGTTAGACTTGGCCACCTTTTATACAAAAGGGCAAGGACTCTGAATTCAAGACCTAGCCTGAGGATATATTGTCTACATACTGGCTGAAAAGTTGCTCAGGTGAAGACATACCATTCGCGAATATTGAATATGTTACTAAAGATCAGAATGAAGCTACAAGCTCGTAATCGATAATAAACCATTCCGCCACGCATAGGAATTTCAGATCGACTGCATTGAAGTCTTTTTCGACGAAAAACAAGAACCTTAGTGGCTCGACCAAAGTTGAGACTATAAAATTACAGAATATATATCATGAAAATATGTGGTGCTTGGGCATGAGAGATGTTCATGCACATACAAAGGATTTCCAAACAATAGACTATTATTGATGGTAGCTTTTTTGTGATCGATGAAGGTTGGTACTGCTAAGAATACCAGAGTGGGGCATCAAGCCCGTGCTGGACAAGCACAAGAAGCTTGGCGGACTAGACTACTTCATTCTGTGGTCGAGTCTCGGTGTCGGACTGCTAGTTCTTTCTGCGGGATCATTTCTTTCTGAAGCAAGCTTTGTTGATGCCATCCTTGCGATTATTATCGGGTCGACTGCAGGGTCAATTCTGCTTGCCTTGGCGGGGAAGATAGGAAGCGATCACGGAATATCATCTATCGTAACAATGAGACCTGCGTTTGGAATCACCGGGTCCTATCTGCCTGCGATACTCAACATCCTGCAGCTGGTTGGGTGGACAACTTTTGAAATCATGATAATGGCAAGAGCAGCAGATAGACTAACGGGTAGTATGGTGCCTTACTACTTTTGGGCTGCAATATTTGGAGCTCTTGTGGCTCTCCTTGGAATTGCAGGACCTCTCAATGTCGTAAGGCAATGGATCGGCAAGTTTGCGCTATGGATTGCATATGGGACATCTGCAATAATAATTATCAATCTGATAAACTCAGCAGACATTACCGCTCTTCTTTCGTCAAATGGACACGGCTTGTCGTTCTTTTCTGCACTCGACCTTGTGATAGCCATGCCCGTATCATGGATGCCGCTTGTAGCTGACTACAACAGGTTTTCCAAGAAAAGCAAAAGCGCGCTATGGGGAACCTTCATTGGTTTTACGATGACAAACATTCTGTTTTACTTTGGAGGCGTTCTCCTTGGAACCTCTGACATCCTCGCCATTGTGGCTGCCATACAAGCCATGTTCTTTGGCTTTCTCATGCTGCTTTTGATAGTCGATGAGGCGGACAATGCCTTTGCAGATGTCTATTCCGCAGCGGTATCAACACAGGACATATTTCCAAAGACTGGCCAAAAGTACCTGATCGTGGGGTTCACCGCACTCAGTGCTATGCTAGCAATGTTGGTTTCAGTCCAGCAGTACGAAGTGTTCTTGCTTTTAATAGGATCAATATTTGTTCCACTTTTTGGAGTTGTGCTCACAGACTATTATATCGTAAAGAGACAAAAATACACAGACCAGATGCTTTATGCTCGCCAAAATAAGCTAGGCATTGGAGTCCCTGCAATAACTGCATGGACTCTGGGCGCACTGCTAAACTACATACTGTCTCCTCTATCACCAATCTATATACCGCAGCTGCCAGCTATAGGCGCGACAATCCCTAGCATTGCTGCCGCTTCACTCATTTATCTTGCAATAACAAAGATGGGGCTGCATCAAGGACAGGTCGTGGCGGGAAATCCAGAATAGAAACATGAGCAGTGATAACGGCCATGCAACTGAGACAGGACTAAGTGACATAGCCATATAGAGGTTGAACGGCATTGAGAATTTAATGATATATTGTTGAGGTCTGAAGTTTGACAATCTGGCGTGGCCTGTTGTAGCCATCGCGACTGCCCTCATGCAAAGACAGATCATACATCTGAATTCCTAGTGGCTTACCAGTATTTCTACGTGATTTATTGCCCTCTATATTTTCTCATACAGACAAAGCTTCAAAAAGGAAGAGGACCCTCTTACGCTCAGAAGATAAATATGCTAAAAATTGCAGGATAAGGGGTCTTTTCTCCTTCTTTATTGTTCATAGAAAATAACATGTGAGAACTGAGGCAAGCTACTAGTACCGAGAATTATCCGGTTCAATTCGATTTGGTGTGGCCCAAGTTTTTTGAAAAGAAATTCAAAAGATGTCTCTTCGCATCTAGCTCGATCGTAATTCAGCACACAATGATGTTGATAACTGCACAACAATGAGGAATTTGATTTATAAATAGCGATAATTGATTGTTTGCTTAAAATATGAGATTGTTAGAATACCAAGGAAAGGAGCTTTTTGATGAATTTGGAATCATGGTACCGAGGTCGCACCTTGCTCACACGATTCAAGAAGCAAGAGAGGGTGGTAACAAACTTGGTTATCCGCTCGTAATGAAGTCGCAGCTTACAGTGGGAGGGCGGGGCAAGGCAGGGGCCATTGTCAAATGCAAAAGTGAAGCCCAGCTAGAGCTCAACTTCAATGACCTCTTGCATAAAGAGGTCAAGGGAGAATTTCCTCGGGGAATCTTACTTGAAGAAATGGCCCCGATCAAAAAAGAATTGTATCTGTCACTTTTTCTCAACAGGAGCAAACGATGTTACTCACTAATATCTTCCGCTGAAGGGGGGATTGAAATCGAAAATGCCGGAAGTAAAGTAATGCTTGACGTGCCAATCAGCGGTATAGATCCTAAAGATGCCGAGGAGACTGCCGCAAGACTGGATCTGACAGGAGAAACAGTCATTTCTTTTGTTGACTTTACAACCAAGTTATCAAAGTTGGTAAATGAAAAGGAGGCGGAACTAGCAGAGATAAACCCTGTCGCGGTTCTACACGATGATTCTCTCATGGCCCTTGACGCGAAAGTGATAATTGATGATAACGCAATGTTCCGGCATCCGGAGCTCAAAAAGTACGAACATGTGTCGGATCTTGAAAAGCAGGCCGAAGTTAGCGGCTTTTCTTTAGTTGAGCTCGATGGAAACATAGCCATCATTGGTAACGGAGCAGGCCTTGTAATGTCGACTCTTGACATGGTCTCAGATGCTGGAGGCAAGGCCGGGGCCTTCTTGGACTTTGGTGGAAGGGCCACCACCGAGACCATCTATGAAGCATTAAAAGTGATAAGTAAGATCAAGAGAGTTGAAGCGATACTCGTGAACCTCTTTGGGGGCATTGTAAGGACTAACCTTGTAGCGCAAGCAGTGTTGGACGCCTACAAGAACAACCTCATGAACGTGCCGGTTTTTGCGAGGATCTCTGGGGCTGATTCGGAGAAGGCTACAGAAATGCTCAAAGGCAGTAGGGCAAAACTCTATAACACCGTGGAGGAGGCAATACAGTCTGCAGTATCTGCAGTAAACAATAGCGGGGGATCAAAATGACAACAACTGTGGAAAAAACCTTCAACATTTTTGACATACTTATTGGGACCGAGAGAGATGAAGACTTTGGCAGAAAGCCAGTGATAATACAGGGCATGACCGGCAGCTACGGATCGACCCACACCAGACTCATGAAGGCTTATGGAACAAACATTCCCGCAGGAGTAACCCCGGGCAAGGGAGGACAGAAGTTTGAAGATACTCCTGTGTACAACACCATGAACGAAGCTGTTAAGGCCACTGGCGCGCAAATATCTGGAATTTTTGTTCCTGCACCATTCTTCCTAAAGGCTGCAATTGAAGCAATTGATAGCGGCATTAAATTGCTGGTTGCAATACCGGAGCACATTCCGATCAGGGATGCGATAATAGTTTTAGAATATGCAAGAAAAAACAGTGCAATGATGATTGGGCCGAACACTCCTGGCGTCATTGTGCCGGAGGTAATGAAGGTGGGGATCATGCCCGCACAGCCCTTCAAAGCAGGGGCCACCGTGGTTTTTTCGCGTAGCGGGACACTAATGTATGACGTTTCATACAACCTAACAAGTAAGGGCTTTGGGCAGAGATTGTGCCTTGGAATTGGCGGCGACCCGATCAATGGCACAAATCTTATTGAAGCATTCGACCTTGTCAGAAACAGAGATGATGTTGACTCTGTCGTAGTGGTAGGTGAGATAGGCGGAGACGCCGAGGAGCAGTTGGCGCAGTATATTATAAGGACAAACTTCATCAAGCCTGTTATTGCATACATCGCAGGACGAGCAGCTCCAAAGGAGAAAAGAATGGGCCATGCTGGTGCAATAGTCTATGGCAACTACGGTTCTGCAGAATCAAAAGCCGCCAACTATGCAAGAGCAAACGTACCAGTTGCAAAGCGCCCGGCAGAAGTCCCCGAGCTTTTGGCATCTAAACTGCGAAAATAAGAAATTCCTATCAGGCCTTTTTTTACTGCCCGCTTTCTTCATTGACTTTAGGGCTAATAGACTGATTGCCTTGTGTGAGATTGCTACTCACGTTTTCATGTGTAATGGCATTGCCTATGTTCTGCCCTTCTTGATTCGTATCATAAACTGCTGCGAATCCCAGCAACAGTCCAAAGACAGCAAATGTGAGTATAAACAACACTACACTCGACCACATGACTACGGAGAGTCATGGAAGTACATTGACTCATAAACATTTGCTTTTTTTATAAGCCTTTGATAACTAGCAAGCACAACCTGAACCATGAATTCCAATTTCGTCTTCAATTTTTTTTGTATATAAGAAATAACTATAGTAGCATATTGACGGACAAAGCTATTTTCTCCATCAACTCTGATCAAGCAATAAAGATAGGGCAGAACATATCACCGCAAGTTACTTTGGGTTGGCTTTTTTGCATAGAGGTTCAGATGATCCAAAACATATATCCAAAAGGGCAGATAATTATCTCATAGGTATATAATTTGTCAACAGAGCTTCGCTTTTGTGACCGCTGCATGGTAAAAACGCATCACGAAATTGTAGAGGATCCGGAAGCCATCTACACCTATAAACGCAGAAGGCTCTTTCGTTGCAAAGAATGTGGTCACGAAAGCATGAGAAGGGGTTTGCGCCCAAGCGCAGAATCAGTTTACTGAGAGAAAAATAAATGACAGTTGATCATTCCCTTCCACAAGCAATAGCCCTACTCAAGAGAGAATTCGTACGATCCTGCAAAATTACGAGAAGTCTGCTAACTGAAATCATTCCGCGACACTACTCCAAGTCTTTGCCCATCGACAGTGACATGCTTGGCTCTCTACACAGGTTTGCAGCCGCCAATCCTATATACTTCAAGTCACATGATGCAGAGATTTCTGGAATCGCATGCACGATTTACGAAGGCGACATCAATAACTATTGGTTAAGCAGTAAAAAATATGACACAAACTACCAACCATTCTACCCTACGTGGATGATGTCTGCCTTTGCCCTTGCGCTGGAAGCAAAGTCGCTTGGATTTGATCAGCTAGTTGACGTTGGTTCTGGCGATGGCAGAATAGCGTATTGCGCACGTCTTCTCGGATTGGCGGCGTATGGCATAGAGATTGACGACGAGCTTGTGGAATTGCAAGAAGCAATATCATCCAGCACAGGCATCAAATTTGGCTCAATAAGGGCCGACGCAACGCGCTTTGATTATGCAAGCTTGGATCTGTCAAAGCCTATCTTCTTTATCTCGGGCCTGCCAGAAATGGGAGACATGCTTGCAGACAGCGTCATCCGGCAGGTGCTATCCATTGAAAAACTCAAGCACAATGCTGGCTTTAACTTCATGGGAAGCCATGTGATGAAGTCTCTCACAAGAGACCAAAGCGGCTGGGGATGGGGAAGTGTCATAGCCAGCTTTGGTTTGAAACTTATAGGCACCATCTCTTTGCCTACGCTCTGGACCACTGACCAGATATTTGATACCGCATACGTGTATACCCAATTTCGCTAGGTCAACCAGCCATAGATTCTGGCAATCTCTTTGAAAGCGAAATGACAGGCTTTGATTCCAAAGGTTTTCTGCCGATATCCATAACTTCCATCAAAATTTGCTGGAATCTCTTGACATAGTTAGTAACAGAGTACTTTTGTGTCGAGTGGCTTAACTGGATTCGTTCTGATGGAGGTGCGGCAAGTGCCGCTGCTACAGCTTGTACTCCTTCGCCGAAGGTATGGAATTGATACTTTGCGGGAACGAATTCTGTATGCCCCCCAATATCTGGAACGACAGGGATCATGCCAGCGCTCATCCCTTCCACAGTAGATATGCCAAATGGCTCTCCGGGTAGCGGGTGAATGTAGACCTTTGACCTGCGCATGAGATCAAGCAGCCTATCAAATCTGACATTTATCTCAAATCTGACAAAATTCTCCAAGCCATAATTCCTTACAAGATCTCTCAGATAATTGAGGTATCCAATGCCGTCGGGTGACATATTTCCTACAATATTCATGCATGTGCCTACCTCGCTTTGATGGAGCAGCTTGGCAAGACGTATAGCGTTTTCTATCTTCTTAGTTGGGTGGAAGCGAGAGATCACCAAGGTAGAGTCGTCGCGGATGGATGATGCGAGGCATGCTTTACGGAAAATATCGACGTCGACAGGCGGATGTAAGACAGTCGAATCCACATCAAATGTCTTAAGGATCGCATTGCGACTAAATTCAGAGTTAGTAAGGACAGTAGAATTTGACATCATCTTGATGTAAGCACTCCTGGCTGCTTCATAGTATCTATTCTGGACTTGGGGCGGCATACCTAAAAGACACATATTCTGTAAGACGCCCAAGTAATCTGGGTCATCGCAATCAATCAAGTAACTTGCAATAGGATAGTGACAATATGTGATCGCATTCTTCTTGGTGAAGCCTTTGTGGTAAAATGGAAGCATGTCTCCGTGTGTATTTATTGTGATGCTATAACCGCGGGAGCTATATCTTTGGAGGATATTGAGCGTTCTTATCTTTTTGACATCTCCATCTATTTCTGTGCCATAGGCATCGCATATCAGCGCCATGTCAGGCTTCTCTATAGTGGAGAGCTCAACGTCCATCCCCATAGATGAGATCGCCTTTATTGTGGCGACTGCGAGACGTTCGCCACCTCCTCGAGCGTTCAGACTAATATGAACAATATTTGCAATCAAACCAATATAATATGCGCTATACAGTAAATTAACTGCTACATAATTCGCTTCGTACAGAAGCTCGAAAAGAGTTAGTAATAAGAAAGTTCAATAAGATTTGAAGATTGTTGGTCCGCTAAGTAGTTTATATTAAGTCTGCTCTGACTAGCAACACTAGTTTGGCAGGAAACCTTTTGACTATGCTTTTGTGGCTCTCGGAGCTTACTGTTGCAAGCTTTTTACTTGCTTACGGGGCTGAGCATCTCTCAAAAAAGTATGGTGCAAAATTTATAGGGCGGACGCTGCTGAGCGTCGCGACTACCCTTCCAGAAATTGCCATAGTCATTTATGCTTCAGCGGGAGGCTTTTACGGCGCAGCAATAGGGGCAGGCCTTGGGAGCAACCTTCTGATGATGACACTAGGCCTCTCACTAATGCTTCTTATAGCCACGACCCGCCTGTCAAAAGCACCGCTCAAAGGTGTGGACGTTGCCACATTCAAGCTCGACAAGATATTCCTGCTCGCAACTGCGGTCATAAGTGCAGCTCTGTTCATAGACGGCTACAACTTTATCGACGGCTTTGTCTTTGCGGCCATGTTTGGAGCCTACCTTGTAATGGCCTTAATTGAGATGAAAGCTGAAAAAAAGATGGTAGTAAAAAAGATAAAGCAAGAGAAAGAGGTCGGCAATCATCCGAACCACAAAGTCGTGAAAGTTGAAGAAAGCCTGCCAGAAAAGGGGCCCAGCAAAGAAATGATAAAGGCTGCGTTGGCTTTTACCGCCGGCACAGCCGGTATATTTTTAGGAGCAGACCCATTCATACATTCTCTTCAAGGATTCTCTGTTGAAGTAGGGATTTCTGTTATTGTCCTTGCAGTAATAATCAGCCCTATAGCCGGCGAAATGCCGGAGAAAATTTCGATGATGCTTCTTGCAAGGAAAGGGGCGGCAGGAGCATCAATTGCAGTGGCAAACGTACTTGGTTCAAAAGTACTTAACAACACCCTGTTGCTGGCTGTGGCAGTTTTCGGAGCAATGTATCACGGAGGCTTTTATGCCAACATCGAAGCGAACCCAATTTTGCAGTTTCAGATGATCTTGGTAACCACAGTCACTATCCTCGCACTCATACCGATGTTTATGAAAAAAGAGATAGGCCTCAAGGTGGGGGCAATGCTCGCTGCGCTATATATCATAAGCATCTTCATCCAGTTCCTTCTGCCGCAGGACCTGGCTCTGCATTAAGATAATATTGCTACTAATACTATATTCGTACAAACATGTTTTCAAAGGTACTGGTGCCAGTAGATGGATCCGAAAACTCTCTTCGGGCCCTTGACCATGGAATTTACCTTGCAAAAAAGACAGGTGCCAATATAACTGCGATGAATGTCATAGAAAGCCCTCCGACGGTGTATGTTGGGTCACAAAAGCTGCTCAACGACCTCCTTGCCAACTTCAGGGCAGAGTCGGCAAGAATCTTAGACAAGTGCAAACAAATGGCCGAGAAAAGCGACATCAAAATAGAGACAATCATTGGCGAAGGCGATGCAGCTTCCAACATAGTTGGGTACGCGGAGAAGGGGGGCTTTGATACTATAATCATAGGAAGACGAGGTCTTGGGACGTTCAAAGAGATGGTGCTCGGCAGCATCTCAAACAAGGTGCTGCATCATGCTAAGTGCTCTGTGATGCTAGTGAAACAGTAGAGTCACAGAGAGCTACACTCCCAACTGATAACTACCGAGCTGTCATTGGGATAATTTTTTTCTCTTACAGCATCGAGTCCCTGTTCGAGCTTTGACTTGTTGAATTGATGAGAAGATGTTGATGCGTGTTGCTTTGCTTGGTTCGGGCTCACTGTGATGCCACCACAAATGTTGCACTTTAGCTGTTCTTCTGCCACCATTTACGCTGTTTGATCAACCCTTAAAACATAAGAACAATAGGCAATTTAAGCGATGCAGTAGTTTAAGCTTTCGGTAATGAACCAGAAGTGCCTCGGGTTCCCCCTATGGCTGCCTGGCCTTGTGGAAGTGAGGATGAACAAGAGTGGATCTGATTCAGAATTATTGAAAGCTTGCTCTGCTTCAGGTCCTCAGGGGTCTACCTTTGGAGTCTATATGACACACAATTTTCTGGGAAGGGGTAGCATAAAGAGGACGTATGCCGAATGTCTTGCCTGATTTAAAAAAGCCTTCGGGTATATATAGATAGGTCATTCAGTGCTGCTTTGGAAAGTCTCTCGGAAACCAGCGATCACAAAAACATTCAAAAGCAACTAACAGGTAGATCAGCAGTCGTCTGGAGGCCTGCATAATGACATCATCAAAAAAAGAACTCAAAGAGAAAGAAAATCAACAGCGCCTTGCTCGCGCTATTGAAACTCTGGATTCGATTACAAGAAACAGTGATATCCAGAAGAGTATCCGAAACATGATAAAAGAAGTGCTCCTTGCCCTTAGGGACGAGAAGAGTGGGAGTCTATCAGTGAGAGCTGCAAATGCAATAAGTCTGCTGGACAGTGCGACTCAAAGCCCTCAGATGCAATCACACATCCGCACCATGTTGTGGCAAGTAGTCTCGACTCTAGAAAGCATAAGGGAATAGCTAACGGGTGTTCTTGACCGGCTTTACTGGAGGAGGTAGCTTCTCAAGCTTATGGGTAGGATTAGCAAGGTAATGCCTAGAAGCGCCTTCCCCGCTTAAGACAATATTGCAGTGGACACATCTATATCGTATCGCCATATTGTAAGTGCAACAAGTATTACACTTACATGGCTAAAAACAGTATGGAAATAACGATACAGAAGATTAGCGCAGCGCACAATGTCACTAGGTTTAACATAGTGAAAGTCAATGTCGTGCTTTTTCAATCTTTTTCTATCTATAGACAGGCTTTTGCATATAGTTTACACTTTTAGAGGTCTTTGACGTAATAACTGAGGTCATTTATTACCTTTCTTTTTTAATTGATACTCTTTGGAGGTGATTACATATATCTAATTCTATATTTTCCAGCATCTTTCCCCTGGGATCGTTGTGATTCTTCTAGTTGTCCGCTGCGTCACTTAGATAACAACTGGATTAATTTCAATGGGCATGCAGTAATCGCTCTTCAACTATAAATGGATATTTAGACTACCGCATATGAATTTCGGCAATTAATTTTTATGTAGTCCAGTCAACTACACCAATATTTACTGTGAACCGGTCTGGGCTCTTCCGATATTATGAGACCCGCGCATGGAAGTTGACCATCCTATTTGAGGAATACTCGGCTTTGCATGATTTCTTCTTCGATCGAAATCAAAGATGAAACAACAATGAGATATATGATGGTAGAGACTTCAAAAGGTACTGAGGAAGTTGTGGAGTGTATGGATTATAATAAACTGACCCCCGAACAAAAAAGAGTCATCATAGATAAAGCGACAGAAGCTCCTTTCACTGGCGAATATGACAGTTTTTATGAGGATGGAACATTTATCTGCAGAAGGTGCAACGCCCCCCTCTTTTCATCTAAAAGTAAGTTTGATGCAGGATGTGGATGGCCAAGCTTTGATGAAAGCTTCCCAAAGGCAATAAAGCACGTACCTGATCCTGATGGAATAAGAACGGAGATAGAGTGTGCAAACTGTGGTGCGCATTTAGGACACGAATTTCTCGGGGAGGGTTTGACAAATAAAAATACCCGAGATTGTGTCAATTCATTATCTATACGTTTTATGCCCAGTGGAAAGGAGTTGCCAAAAGTAATACATGAATGACAATTCTGAGATCGCAACATTTGCTAATGGATGTTTCTGGTGCACCGAAGCAATCTTCAAAAGACTTAAAGGTGTCAAATCCGTTTTACCTGGCTATTCAGGAGGAAAAGTGAAAAATCCTTCTTATGATGAAGTATGTACAGGAAAAACAGGACATGCAGAATCAATTCAGATAGAATTTGATCCGAAAGTCATACCCTTTGACAAAATACTTGACATTTTCTGGCATACGCACGATCCAACTACTCTTAATAGACAAGGTAACGATGTTGGCACACAATACCGATCCGCAATCTTTTATCATAACGAAAAACAAAAAGAGCTTGCTGAGAAATCAAAAAGAGTTCTTGAAAATGAAGGCGTTTACAAAAAATCTATTGTGACGGAAATTACTCCTTTTAAAGATTTTTATGTTGCGGAAGATTACCACAAAAATTACTATGATAACAATCAAGATGCGCCATATTGTAATTTTATCATTGATCCCAAAGTGCGTAAACTGCTTCTGAAGTATGGAAACGATGTAAAGGAAGAATATCAATGAATGAATAGCTACCTTTGAGGACAGTATCATCAATTGAAATCCCGCTAAAGCTTCTCAACTCCCTTGCGTAGCCTTCCCTCTTTCTGGTTTTTCATCTGTCCTTAGAATTCCTTCGATTGTGATCAGCTCATCTCTCATAGAAATAAGAGTAATGACAAAATAGTATCCAATGAAGGGAGTAAATAATGCGGCGGATATGGCCGCAGGAATGTAATTATGCATAGCCGCTGCAAGGTAGAGAGTGATTCCCGCACTTGTCATTGTTTCTATCCAAGTGCAGTGAAAAGCTGTAGTCCAATTTCTTTCAATTTCAGTTTCAAGTCTCCTCTTCTCTTTAGTTATGGGTCATGGTTATCATTTAGATCAAAATTTTTCCTTTCTTCAAGTTGAAGCACTGCAGAATTGATACAATATCTTTTTTCTGTGGGATGGGGAGAACCGTCTTCAAGGACATCGTCAAGATGTATATCATAGTTGTTGTAATGCCCCTCAATTCCCCGCATTCGGTAAGCGCTGTTTACCAAGGATTCTAAATTCTGAATCTTATCTCGAGTCAAGAAGCTCGGCCAGCCATTGCCAGAGTCCATGTTTGTCTCAAAATCAAAGAGCTCATAACCACTGACTGCATAACGGTAAAAACATTCTACTTTGTGGTCCCGTATTTGCCTGTGAAAGGTACTTCAGTGACTTTCATTCTGCAGACATTCTGGTCCCCGGGGGCAACCTTTTCATTGTGCATTTTTTTATGCTGCTGAGTATTATTGGCATCTCTTCTGCTTCCCAGCATAATAATACTGCCCTTGCGATATGTATAAGACGCGATTTCATCTTAACTCTACGAAGTCAATAGCCTTAACATAACGAAAATCGATGTTGCTTTTCGCTCTTCTCTCCTTCTATATATATAGAATATAGCTTTCTTGCATATAGTTTACACTTTTAGAGGCCTTTGACATCATAACTTGCTTGCGTCATTTGCTATCCTTATAATTTCAATTGACAACACAACTGCAATTCCTTGCATGAGAGTAGCTGCCATCTACCACGTTTAGTTTACGTTAATCTTCACCGCATGTATCCCAAATGTTTTGGATGTGATTTGGAAAAATGTATTTTAATGAGCTTGGAGGCATCAACATTGATACATTTATTGAAGAGACCCGCAAGTTCTTTAGATCATCGTTTTGATACAATGTCAATTAAAACAGGTCATAGAAAATTTTCTCCAATTTCCATAGCTCTTAAAAAATTTCTTTCTCGCAATGAGATCTCATGTATTTCACTTGAGACCGAATACGTCAGCCTGGACAAGGCGACAGACAGAATCCTAGCAGACAATATCCTATGCCCAATAGATATTCCCCCCTTTCAGAGATCCACAGTAGATGGCTACGCCATTCTATCAAACGACACGCTGGAAGCTACAAGAAACCATCATGTTGTGCTCAAAGTGATAGGCCAAGTTAGTGCTGGCAAGATCTCCTCCGAGATAATTTGCTCCGGCAAAGCAATTGCAATTGCTACTGGGGCAAAAATCCCAAAAGGTGCGGACTCAGTGATAATGATCGAAGACGTCACAGTTGAGGGTGAAAGAGCGAATATTCGCATCTCAGACAAGATAGACAAAGGAAGTAATATAACGCCAAGGGGAAATGATCTAAAGAAGGGACAAATTCTTCTCAAAGCAGGAACATGGCTTGCTGCCGCAGATATAGGGCTAATTGCATCGGTCGGTATATCAACTATACTTGTGTATAAAAAGGTCAAAGTTGCTGTGCTTTCAACTGGGAACGAACTGGTGGAACCCGGCTCGAAGCTTGGCGATGCTTCTGTATTCGATAGCAACAGGTTCATGCTCTCCAGTATGGTAATAAAGTGTGGAGGAGAGCCAATAGATCTGGGTATATGCCAAGACGATAAGACTCTCCTACAGCTGAAAATAATGCAAGCACTAAACTTTGACGTGGTTCTAATATCGGGCGGCTCTTCGGTCGGAGAAAAGGACTACATTCCTGACATAATAAATGAGGTTGGAAAGCCTGGAACTATAATACGGGGGGTCGCAATGAAGCCGGGTTCTCCTACGTCTCTGGGTGTAGCAAATGGAAAGCCAGTAATCGTCCTTCCGGGCTATCCTGTTTCTGCATTTGTTGCCTTTTACACCTTTGGGCAACCATTGCTTTACAAGATTCTAAAGACTAGCGGTCCGCCTGTTGCAAGGCAGGTCGCCAAGCTGACTTCGGACGTCAAGTTACATAGAGGAATGACCACGTTTGTTAGAGTTAAAATCATGAGGCGTCACGGACGCTTTCATGCCGAACCGATATCTGCTGCGGGAGCTAGCCTGCTCTCGACATTAGCTTACTCTGATGGGATAATAGTAGCGAAGAATAACAAAAAAAGCTTGCGCCAAAGAGAGAATAAATTGCGCAAGGGACAGGACACAGAAGTGATGCTGTTGAGAGGTGTCTATCAGGAGGCTTAGATACTTGTCAAAATTGAAGGATAACGGAGTTATCGTTGATAATTCTCTTGTTGATAGCTTTGGTAGGGTTGCACGAAAATTAAGGCTCTCCGTGACTGATAGGTGCAATATGCAATGTGTCTATTGTATGCCGAGAGATTCGGATAAGAAAGACGAATCTGGGAGCAATAATAATAATAATAATGCTGTTGCGAAAAAAGCATGGTTTACCCAGAGTCAGGTCTTAAGCTATGAAGAACTCCTGAGAGTATCATATATTATGGCCCGGCTGGGCATTGAGAAGATAAGGGTCACAGGGGGTGAGCCACTGCTCAGGCCAAAAGTGGAAGAGTTGATTGCAGGGTTGTCAAAGATAAAGGAAATTAAATCGATCAGCATGACAACTAATGGTCTTTACCTTGGCGAAAAGGCAGATCTGCTAAAGAGGAGTGGGCTTCAAAGTGTTAATATCAGTCTCGACACTTTTAAGGCCGGACGCTTTAAAGCCATGTGTGGCATAGACGGTCTGCACAAAGTTGTAAATTCAATTTACGCTGCTGAAAACGCTGGTTTGAAGGTAAAGATAAACACAGTACTTGTAAGGGGATGGAACGATCAAGAGGTCGTTGATTTTGCAAAGTTCGCCCGTGAAACAGGACATATTGTTCGCTTCATTGAATTCATGCCGCTGGATGGAGCTGGAATCTGGTCGCCGGACCTAGTCGTTAGCAAGAGCGAGGTTATCTCCCGAATAAGAAATGACATTGGTGATCTCGTTGAGGCGTCCGGAATTGTTGTTGATAACAATGCTGCTAAAGCAAATGAGGATGGATCAGCACCGGCGAAGCTCTACTCTTTTACGGATGGAAAGGGAACAGTTGGATTTATTTCTTCAATGACAGAGCCGTTTTGTGCACAATGTGATAGAGTAAGAATAACTTCAGATGGAAGGCTTCTGACTTGTCTCTTTGAGAATCCAGGTCATGACATTAAGAACCTGCTGCGCAATGGAAAGACTGATCAAGAAATTGCTAATTACATTTTAGAATCTACCCGAAAGAAGCCTGAAGGAGTGATAAATATCATAAGATCTAAAGCGTTAAAACCAACTCTGAATTTAATGCATACTATAGGGGGATGATGATATATTTTGAGTGATAAAAAAGAAATGAAACATCATTGTGATCCGCAATTCATTACCTTAAAAGTAAAAACATTTGCAATTCTCAGAGAAATAATAGGCAAGGATCAAGTGACATTACAACTGCCCAGAAAAAAGGATGATGATGAAACAACAACTGTTGCTGATGTAAGGAAAAGGATCCTTGAGCTCTACCCAGAAATTTCTGCACAAAAGATCCCAGTTGGAATTGCAGTTAACGCCAAGATTGTGCATGACAAATCAATCATAAATGATTTTGACGAAATAGCACTCTTGCCGCCTATCAGTGGTGGTTAGTGAATTTTGCTTTCTATATCAGAGGAGGCGATCGATATTGAGACGTTGCTAGAAAATGTCAAGGACGATGCAGCAGGCGCAACTGTTCTGTTTTTGGGAACTGTCAGAAATCACAGCAACAACGACTATGCTGTTTCTGGAATTTATTACGAAGCATATATCAAGATGGCGCAAGAAACCATGGCCAAAATTGAAGCAGAAACTTTCAAAAGATGGAATTTGAAAAAGTTTGCTGCCATGCATAGAATTGGCAATTTAAAGATAGGAGAAATTAGCGTTGCTATTGCAGTATCGTCTGAGCACAGAGCTGAAGCCTTTGAAGCAGCAAGGTATGCTATCGACCGAATTAAGACAGAGGTTCCGATGTGGAAGAAGGAGAAGAGAGGCGACAAGGGCGCCGTGTGGGCAGAGGGCACGCAAGTGGGCAGAAGTTGACAAAATATGGGCATGTTTGATATTGGAGACAAGTCAGAAACGCTTAGAAGTGCCACCGCTCGGGCGATCGTAAAAGTAAGAGCTAAAACCATCCACTTGATCAAGGAAGGAAAATCGCCAAAGGGCAACATAGTAGATGCTGCCAGAATCTCGGCAACAATGGCAGCCAAGCGAACGTGGGATTTACTGCCATACTGCCATCCGATACCACTAGATTACATCAAAGTCGATATTCTGATTAAAGCAGAATCGATAGAGGTAGAGGTACAAGTGAAAACTACCTGGAAGACCGGCGTTGAGATGGAATCATTGACAGGCGCCTCTATTGCAGCACTCACAATCTATGACATGCTAAAGCCAATAGACGAATCATTGGAGATAGAATCTATCAAACTTTTGGCAAAGAGCGGAGGCATGACGGACTTTTACGAAAAGTACACCGAACCATTGAAGGCAGTTGTAATAGTGATCAGCGATTCGGTATCAAAAGGCGAACGATCAGACAAGTCCGGCAAGCTTGCTGTTGAAAGGCTGAAGCGCACCGGATTTGCGGTGGTAGATTATAGAGTGATACCGGATGATGCAAGCCAAATAGAATCTTCGTTGGTAATTTCCTGCGATGAACGGAAAGTAGATCTGGTGTTGACATGCGGCGGTACTGGTCTTGGACCACATGATGTTACTCCTGAAGCCACCTGGAGGATCTTGGAAAGAGAAGTCGTAGGAATCTCTGAAGCATTGCGGATGCATGGCCAAAAAAGAACGCCTTTGTCGATGCTATCCAGAGGAGCCGCTGGAGTCAGAGGCAAAACAGTCATCGTGAATCTTCCAGGAAGTGTCAAGGCAGTGTCAGAGTCACTAGACGCACTCATCCCTGGCATATTGCATGCATCGAAGATGCTTGGAGGTCACGGACATTAACGATGAACTTGCCCTCGTTTTTATCGCACCCCTCTTTTTTGGTATTAGCTTCATTTATTCAAGTGTAGGATTTGGAGGTGGTAGCAGCTATATTGCAATTCTTGTGCTTATTGGAATTAGCCTATTTGCTGTTCCTCCTGTAGCTCAGATACTTAACATAATCGTGGCCGGTATGGCAGTGATCAGTTTTGCAAAAGCTAAACATCTTTCACTAAAACTTACCCTACCCTTTCTATCATCGATGCCTTTTGCCTTTTTTGCTGGAGCAATTGCTCTTCCAGAGCGGCATCTCGCCCTCATCTTTGTCCTAGCGCTGTTTGCGGCATCAGCTGCTTTGCTTTTGTCTGGAATAAAGGGCAGGTTTGAGAAATTACAAGGAAAAAAGGCAGCCAAGGTATCGAGGCGATGGGATAATCAGAAAATATTATTAATTGGGGTTCCAACAGGCGCTATCTTAGGTGTGGTTGCAGGACTTGTAGGCATAGGGGGCGGGATATGGCTTTCCCCCGTGCTCATACTTTGTGGGATGGCTGATCCAAAACGCGCAGCCGCAACTTCCAGTGTATTCATAGTAGCAAACTCTGTTAGCGGATTTCTGGGACAGTCGGTGACCAAATCTATTGACCTTGCAATCTTGTTGCCTCTGGCATTGGTAGTGCTGGCAGGGGGATTGTTAGGATCTAGGTTGGGCGCATTAAGGCTTGATCATGAGAAAATCCGCATCATAGTTGGTGCAATAGTGGCGATAGCAGGACTTAACCTCATGATCAAATTCTTGTATTCCTAAGGTGTGAACCTAGAACGTTATCAAGAAATTTGGTTGATCATGCCACAGTCTCTTCTACTGAATGAAAGCCGGTCGATCCATTTGGATAGTTATCTCGGATTTCTGCAGTTTGTATGCTTCCTGCTTTGTCCGTCGCTCTTACAACTATATTGTATTTTCCTCTATTTTGTGGAATCCACTCTAGAGCCCAAAGAACCCAAGAGTTGCTTGAAAGTGGATCTTTGATACTTGCAGTTTGCCAACTGTTTCCACCATCTGTGCTGAGTTCTACCTTCGATATTCCTCTGTCGCCAGCAAAGGCTATGCCAGCTATCGGGCTTTTCTTCCCTATGGCTGCAGCATTAGAGGAGGTAGACAATTCTTCAAACCTGTTCCGTAATGCATCTCCGGGGAGGACAATTTTTGAATGTGTTTGATATTTAGCATTATTTGCCCAACCTCTTCTCTGCCAAAATCCCTCATAGACTCTATCGACCAATTCAATATCAGTTATCCACTTCGCGTTCATCATTCCATACAACCCCGGGACAATTGCTCTTACCGGAAAGCCGTGTTCTGCGGGCAATGGGACACCATTCATCTCGTACGCCAATATAGTTCCGTCCATTAGTCCCCTGTCAAGGGGTATTCCAACATCGTAACCGTCAGAGCATCTAAAGACAATGTAAATCGCTCCAGGCAACACTTGTGCCTTGTCTAATATGCTTTTCAGCGAAACTCCCTTCCAATATGCAGTGCTAATCAGATCACCGTCAATCTTGTCGCTAATGCATTCCAGGGTGGCGTATTCACTGGTAGAAGGCATAGCCTTTAGTTCGTCATAAGTAAACTGCAGAGGACCATCCTTTATCAGACCTCGAATATTGAGCCTCCAACTGTTTGCATCAACAGAAGGCACAATTATGTTTGTATCTATTCTGTAGAATTTATCATTAGGAGTTAACTCGGAAGCTACAAAAGGAGCAAGTGTCTCTTGAGCAAATACGCTGCCTGCAGGGATATTAGCTGAAGTAGAAGGCAAAGGTATTTTCGGACCCGATACTGGCATTGAAGGCTTGCTATGAAATGGAAAGCTTCTGGCCCAGAGAACAAAGATGGCTACTCCAACAGTGCTAATTGCCATTGCAATGAACTGTCTTCTACTTATTCTCCGAACGCCTGAAGCGATAGTTATATCCGGATTTCTTCCTCCTCGTTCTCCTCCTCTATCTGCGTTGGAAGCTTTGCTGGGTTCAACTTTGTTGGCAATAGTACCTCTTTGGAACAAATAGGATAGTGTGCGGCCATAGGCGACACTTGGAAGTAGAAGAAAAAGAAGAGCATATTGGATCTCTGATGATCTTGTCAATAATTCGTTTAGTTGCAAAAGGAAGGCGGTTATTGCAACCATCACAAGATAGGGAATAAAGGAAAGTTGTATTAGATTTACAATTACAGCCTTTTTAGAAAGTTTGATGTATAGCTTGTGAAGCAATATCGCAAGAGCCCCATAAATAACCAAGTTGAAGACAATTGCTGCAATAAAGGCAGTGTATTTTGCCAGCGAACCAAATGTCTCAACAGAAAAGGACTCTACCTGCCCGGGAGTAAGGGAGAATAGTGTTTGGGAGGCAAGTTCCGGCAAAAATAACCCACCTGCAAAGATTCTAAAGACCGCAGAGACCGCTAGAGCGACGCTTCCAGCAACAAGACCTAATGTGAAATTTCTCATTGTTCTATTTAATTTTCGTTATCACCCCAGGAGTCTATCCAGTTGCGCTTTTCTTGATCCCTCTTCTTCTATCCCAAGATCTTGTATATTTGGTCTTATAGCATGACTATACCAAAGTTGGCTTTCCCAGCACAATGAGCAGCAGAGCAATATATACTGCTGATCCATAGATTCAAGGATCGATTAAAGCTTTTTTCCAGATTAGATTCAGTATCTGCAGTCGTCCTCTTCTTTTTCATCGCTATTCAACGTTAACCGCCCATAGGCAGGAGGAGGAGAAGAAGAAGAGATAGAAAGTCTATCGTTTTTTATTCCATAGAACCAAACCGATAGAGAAGCAGCTGCAGGTAGAACAAGATGAACAGACAGGCACCGCATGATAATAAACTATATTATACATATTAAACACTATTCTTAACGACTAAACTTAATCCAAAATGTATTGTTGTGGTTCTCTATTTTTATTGGCTAGTTTAGAAGCCGGGTAATGATGATCCATGACGTGATGATGATTGCGGTGCAGTTTGATAGTAGTAGATGGGTAGCACAAAATACATCATCAGAATTGCGTTTGCGATAGAAGAAAGGAAATGGCATAAGCTATTCCGAAATAGCTTGAATAAACCATGCAGAAGGAAGTTTGATGACTTGTCAATCCGACAGAGTCAGTTGCTCGGTACTATTAATTTATCTTAATCGCACAATTTCTCTATTATCTGGGACACTTGACCGGACTTTGAGGCGGGAATAGATAGCGCTTGCCACATTTTCCGACTTGCTTTTTTCTCCATGATTGACAAGCACACGCTTGGGCCTGATTCGCGAGACAAAGTTCAGGATTTGGTTAAAATCAGAATGACCTGAAAATCCGTCTATCTTTTGTGTTTGGCACCGGACAGGAACAACTTTTACCTTGCCCGATTTGTCCATCATGCTTACTTCGGACATAACTCCGTCAAGGACGCGCCTGCCAAGCGTTCCATTGATTTGGTAAGAGACAAATATTATTTTGTTCTTCGGGTTTGGTGCAAGCTCTTTGAAGTATTCTACAGATGGGCCGCCTTCAAGCATGCCAGATGTTGCCATAACTATTGCTGGATTTTCGTCATTGAGTATATCATCACGCCTGCCATATCCGCTAATGACTGTAAAATATTCTGATTGAAATGGATTGATGCCCTGTGACACCGACTTACGCACATCAGTGCCAAGATAGTGTGCGTAGGACATATGTATGGCGCTCGCCTCAGAGATCATCCCTTCGATATAGATGGGCGACTCGATGAGTCTGCCTTCTTTCATTTCCTTTGCCATAACAAGCATTATCTCCTGAGCCCTACCCACAGCCGGAACAGGAAGCAGAACCTTCCCGCCATCCATAAGGCTCTTGTTTATCGACTCAGTGAAACCTCGATACACCGATTGCTGATCAGGCATCACATCTGTCGTGTTGCCATAAGTGCTTTCAGTAATGAGCGTTTCTACCCTAGGATACATGGATACAGCACTGTCGAGCAGTTGCGTCCTGGCGTATTTGTAGTCTCCAGAGTACAGGATGTTATGGGCGCCTGAAATATTCAGATGAACTGTGGCACTGCCCATGATATGTCCGGCGTTGTTGAGTGTAATCGTGACGTCCGGCGAAATGTCTGTCGGCTTGCCGTATGGTAGGGTGATACAGTGCTTGATTACTTCATTTACGTCCCTTGCCGAGTATGGTAGATACGTACCATTACTGTTTGCAATCTTGACAGAGTCCGTTTGAAGCAGTATCATCAGTGGTAAAGTAGGCTCAGTACAGTAGACAGGTCCCCTGTAACCATACTTAAACAGTGTCGGCAAGAAGCCTTGGTGATCAATGTGTGCATGGCTTATCACTACTGCGTCCAGATCGTCAAGGTCAAAGTTGAACCAGTCGAGCCTAGGATACGCATCGAGGCCGGACATTTCCCCAGGATTTATACCACAGTCGAGCATCACCTTTGTCTCTGGAGTGACGACGACAAAACAGGATCTGCCTACCTGTTTGACTCCCCCAAGGCAAAATAACATAACTTCTTCCCTGCTCGCAGACCATGACTGGGGCTTATTAGACCGAGCCTCATTCGTGAGTGCAGTTGTTGTATTAGTCGTCTGCTGTTGTCGTTGTTGTTGTTGTTGTTGCTGCTGCTGTCTACGAGGATGTGTTGCATCATTCCCGTTGACATTGGTAACTATAAGAGATTCTCTGAATACACGCTTGCCTAGCTTTTGCAGAAATTCTGTCCTTTCTCTTGCAGAGCTCTTTAGTGTGGAATGCAACGTGTTGATGCTGGATGAGGGAATATGTGGCGAGCGTCTAGTGTGTGCTATCCATCCTGTTGAATGGGCGATTTGAACTAGCATGTTAGGATCTATTGCTTCAGGCTTGCTTACTTCAAGAACTACCTCGCCTGTTGCATCGTCGCAAAATATTGCTGATACCTGCACATCCTTTGGAAGAAGTTTTGCCACCGCTTGTCTAGTCTGATCCTCTGGCAGCCTGCTTGACGGATCAGTGCGAATAATGAATCTCTTTTTCAATGTCTTCGACAAAGATGACAAAAAATAAGTCAACTCAGTGAGCGCAAACTTTGGATTCTTTGTATAAAGTGCTATGTTAGGACCTTCAAACCTCACGAATGTTATCTGAGAATCTGAAGGGATGGACTTGAGTATTATCTTGCTTACTGCCTCCTCGCACTGGGTGGTAACTTTTGTGATCCCGTTGTCGATGTCTTCTACCGTTGCTGATGCTGGTCTAATCCTCCCAGAGGAGGGAGAAGAAGAAGAAGTCTTTGTTGAAGGAGTTATAATTTCGCCAATCTCTTGATTCTTTTCCAATTCTTCCATTATCGCTCATCCGGCTATAATCCAACTGTATATGCCTCAGGGCTACAATCAAATGTTTAAGGCATAAAGCGGTAATAAGCCAACACTATATTTGTGATTCCATTATAAAAGCATACTGCTTTTTCAAAATACCACGTATGGAAGCACCAGCACCGCAAATACGATGGCAGCCATGACTAGGGTCAAGACCATATTCGCATTCTTTGCGAGAGCTTTGGATTTAGCTTTGTTCTCTATTACTGCACCATAGAGCTGGCCACCGTCAAGTGGACCTAACGGAAGAGCGTTGAATATGCCGACGTTAAAGTTGATGAACCATAGCCAGAACAGCGTATTGGCAACAGGGGCAAAGTTATCGCCAAAAACGCTTGAGGTGTACTTTGGAGCCATGAGATCAGAGAAGGGCACAAATCCCTGTTGAAATGTAGGGGGAAGAAGAATTGCTAGGGGGTTTTGGCTAAACTGGTTCTTGTATGTGTTAAGGACCTCTTGTGGGTCACGTGCTAGAACAGTGACACTAACCCCCAAGGTTCCTCTGCCTGGTTCCACAGCAGCGGGCAGCGTTACCTCGTGCACTATAGAATCGCCCGCCTTGTTTAGCCAAGTTATTTCTATCGTATTGCCCAGGTTTTCCCTGAGATTCCTGCTCAAATCATCAAGTGACATGATCTGCTGGCCTGCTACATACTGAATCACGGAATTCGCCTCGATTCCAATAGCCTCAGCAAGAGATCCGCCGTTTACGCTAATCACCATTACTCCAAATTGTGGAGCATTAGGGTTAGGCGGGAGCGGCGTAAGAGTAGACATTACAAGATACATCGCTAGCAAACAAGCCCCTGCCAGTATCATATTGTTGAGAGGACCTGCAGTTAGTACCGCACTCTTTTGCTTGAGTGTTGCTCTGTTTAGCTCTTCTCTTTCAATATTGACGAACGCGCCTATTGGTATTCCGAGAAAAAGCACAATTCCGGTTGAGTCCACTCTAATATTATGCACTCTAGCCACAATACCATGACCTGCCTCGTGAACGATTATGGTGATAACAAGAGCCGCCAAGCCATAGGTTATCGGCAAATACGGATTGAAGCCAGGGATCAGCAGATTGGCCGCCGGGCCTACACCCCTCACACCTTCTCTTGCCTGGGAGTCTGCGAACATGACCATAAGGGAACCTATGATTAGGAAAATTGCAAGCGCTGTTATTGCCGGCATAAGGTATGTGTTAAAGCGTGCGTACAATTTGGCAATACGCCACTTGGCGACCTTGTCAAAGAATTCAAGGCCGAAGGGTGTGTGGATAAGTATTAGCACTAATGCCTTTACTTCAACGCGCACCCTGCTGTTCTTCTGTTGTTCCAACTGGCTAGTATTAACTCCCTCACTATTTAAATCCAAGCTTCCTATGTCTTACTGTTATGCTACTGTAACCTTATATGCCGCCGCTGCTATCTGTCTTTTGTATCTCAATGTATACCTTGTCACCAACCTTGATGCCCATGTCCTGATACTCAGGCATGCTGAATTTTATAGTTGGTGAATCAGTTAGTCCCGGCCCCATAAATCCGATATTTGTAATGACCTTGGGCATGTTTTTCATAAGATCCTCAATAGACGTTACGTTCTGGCCAAACGGGTTCATATTCGGCCGGTCTGGTTTGTATTCTTTTGGGTCATTGAATGTGACGTATACGTATGGGCTGCCGTCCTGAGATGCTTCAATTCTGGCAACTATGAACTCTCTCCTCATTAACAAAGTAGTTTCCACATTGGGGACTTATTTGCATATCTGAAATGGCACCGATTCCGCTTGCTTGCCTAGCAGAAGGTCTACATTAGAGCTTTGTACACTTATCTTAGTGCTTGCTATTGATGCCACTAGAGTCAGCAAAATATACAGAGGTACCAGACAGGCTGCCATAAAAGACGTTTCTATAAAAGTACAGGCAGGCAAGATCTTTACGCTGTTAGGCAAGAACGGGGCAGGTAAGACTACCTTTGTGCGGATATGCGCGACACAATTGATGCCTACGTCTGGTACGATTAGCATCCTTGGCTACGATGTGGTTAGGCAAGCAAAGCATGTGCGGAATCTTGTATCCATTGTACCTCAAGAAGGCAGACCACTCAGAGCGCTGACCCCTTGGGACCATGTTTACAACTGGCTCCAGATAAGGGGAGACCGCAAGGAGATAGCAAGAGACAAGACAGAGGAGATGCTTCGTAAGCTCGAGATGTATGAAGCCAGAGATAGACCAGCAATGAATTTGTCAGGAGGTATGAAGCAGAAGATCCTTGTCGCGATGGCAATGGCAAGTGACGCACAGCTACTCTTCCTTGATGAGCCAACCATAGGCCTTGATCCAGTGTCGCGCAGACAGGTATGGTCAGCCATCAAAGATTGGAAAAATAAGGGAGGATCAGTTCTATTGACGACACATTACATGGATGAAGCGGAGATGCTATCTGACTATATTATAATTATTGACAAAGGCATGATAATTGCGGAGGGAACCATTCAGGAGCTGCGCAAGGTGATCCCGCAGAATATTCGGGTGGACATAGCACGTGATGGGCTCGACGTAGAAAATTTAAAGTCATACGGATCGGTGGTTGATACTGGCACCGGTATGCTCCGCGTATTTACTTTCGATTCTGCAGTACGCGAGCTATCTGAGCTTGCATTGCGAAAGAACCTGTCCTTTACCGTGTCTCCTGTTACACTTGATGATGTCTTTGTTTACCTGATGGGCAACGGCATTGGAGATGATCAAAATGGCAGAGACTAAGATATTGCCTGTACGTCAGGCACTCTTAATTGCCTATATGACTGGCGTTCTTTGGTTAAGAAGGAATCCTATGTCATTAGTGTTCACAGCAATAAGCCCCTTTTCGCTCTTGTTCGTGCTTTTTGTGATTAGCGGAGGCCAATACATTCACTTTGCAGTTGCAGGAAGCTTAGTAATGGCACTCGTAGGCTATGGTCTTGCACTCGGCCAGGATATCTCTTTCTACAAGACAGAGTACAAGGTGCAAGATGTATTTGTCGCATCATCTGTGTCTCCTTTGACCTATATGATGGGACTTGCCCTGTCAGAGTTGCTATTCGGGCTTCCAGCCCTTGCAGTACTAGCGACGCTTGTTGTGTATTTTGGATCAGTCTTTAGCATACCACTACTCGTGGCTACAATACTCTTGATCTGGGGAGCAATGTCGGCGATGGGATTTTTCCTGTCATCCCACATGCTGCATATGCGAAATGCTACACAGGTGATATCGTTTGTAAACGTAATACTGGCAGTGCTGCCGCCGGTGTTCTACTCCATTGATATTATGCCAGCCGCGCTACGGCCCCTTGCCTACGCTGTGCCGACTACACATGCATCTCTAATGTTACAATATATCATGGGGATGCAGACACCAGCTGACTGGTCGCTTGGATTTGGCCTCGCGGTACAAATTGCCTACTTACTAGGGTTTATCATGCTAGCTAAGACCAAAGCTATATGGCGGGAGAATTAGTAGTACTAGCAATCGCTCAAGTTCTCGATAACAAAGAACCGCGCTAATTCCCATTAAAGATAGGATGAATTCTTAAACCCAAAATCAGAATAGACCTGTGGCATGGAACGCTGTGTTTCATCCTCATTTCTAGCGTAGGTCTTTCCCTTTATTGTTGTATGAGGCTGCCTGGTATCCGTCGCAATAACCATGAAAAATCTCCTTATATCGTCTATTGCTGTAACTTCTTTTTGCTGCGACCTTTGGTCGATAAAAGAAGAAGATATCTCCTTGCTCAATTATCTATGATGAGATGTGATCCTGTTTTTGCTTACCATTCACGGATTTTCCTTTTTTTATCCTCGTCTGACAGATGGTCATTTGGCACAGACATAATCTTTTGGCTCTCACTGTTATCTGCTCAAGAAAGTAGTTTAATGTTGCAGTTATTCAATCCTTAAAGATAGTTGTCTTTTGCACGAGATAAGTATTGTCGCGTTATTTGATAGGTGCCCACAACGTGACTGCTCAATAGAGCTAATTAGTAAATCAACTTTAAAGTCCTCACAACGTCTTCAGGTTTGTCAGAAAAGTCTAGGAAAGGTTGGAGCATTTACAAACATTTATGGCTTATAGAATGCAGTATGGTCACTGCGAATGATAGGACAGTGTGAGCAGTGCGGATTGACAAACGTTGAAGTAAAGCCCACAAAAACTGAAAATAATGTAACCAGAACCTTATGCAATCAATGCAGGCCTGTAGATGGAGCATATGGTTATTGAGATTCATTGAGACTCATTATTGAGATACAGAACTAAACTATTCAATGTTGCAGCCAATTTGATAAATTACAAAATTGACAGAGAGGTCCGGTGAGAGATGGAACGGGCACATAATTTGCATCCATAGACCTGTTGCGATTTGAAATCTTTCGCTGATGAAGACAAATAGCTGAGACCCAGAATTTGACTCATTTCATTTCCTATGGCAGGAGCTGCTGCTATGCCACTTCAAAACAAACATCTACCCATATCATTGAAACTGACGCAGGGCAAAATTTGTGAGAAAACAAAATTTTTTCTCATCCGCGCCTCACTTAAATACAACGCATTATCTTGAATCTGAAATGCCTTTATGTATAGTTGCCTCCTTTTCCAAAATTAAAACCCAGCTTTTTTTAATTTAGAACCGCAATTAGGGCATGCTGCCTGGTTATGCCTTGTCCCGCAGTTTATGCAGTAATAGTTGACACTTTGGTTTCTAGGTCCAACAGCCGATCCAAAAAAGCTCCATGCGTTAAGCCCCATTTTTCGCATCTGTCTTTGGCGGATGAAGTAGTTCATGCTAAGGAAGACCGCTATTATAGCAATGATGTCAAATGGGAATGGAAGGAGAAAAGCAAGGGCAAGGCTGATAGCCATAGAAATACCTATCCACATCAATTGAACTGTAAAAAATCTTTTAGTATTAGGATCCAACAGCTATCTTTAGCTATACTACCCTAAAGAGTTTTTTGTAGCGCCTCTCTTATAGGCCATTGCCCAGCCATGGAAGAAACTAAGCTCCTGCCATTCACTTATCACAATTGCAATAAGTCGGAGTGTTGCTCATGTTCAACTAATGGGTAGATTGAATAATTATCCACATTTTTTGTGCCCGACAGCTGATTTCTTTCCCGGTCGTATCCGGGGAGCGATGCATTGATACCTTTCGTTTTTGAATTACTACTTCTAGAACAGTTTTTGATGGAGACGAGTGTTTGATCAATACTGAGTTTCTAAGTGTCCAGCTATTCCGCCCTGCGCATATCATATGGCGTTTTGGGAACGTTATTTGGTAGTTGCTGAACCGATAGTCTTTAAAATTCCGAGTTCTCTGTCTATAATGGAAGTGAAATTCCTTTTCGTATCTCCTGAAGCTTTAAGCGTTGATCTTGCATATGTCATGCGTCAGGAAGGAAATGACGTTAAGTTCTATGTACAAAGTATAACAGAAAGAGACGTCGGCGACGGCTTTGTAGACAAGGTAGATTCATGGGAAGACCAGACAGACTGGGCAGATGTAGTTATTTTTGATGATATTGGATTTGGCAGGGTGGCGGACAAATTAAGAGCAGAAGGTAAGAAGGTAATCGGAGGAAGCTCATACACAGACAAGCTTGAAATTGAAAGAGAATTCGGCCAACAAGAGCTTGCGAAGGCTGACGTCTCAGTCCTTCCAAATTGGAACTTTTCAAATTTTGACGAGGCCATTCAATTTGTTCACGAAAACTCCGGGAGATATGTTATAAAGCCAAGCGGGAAAGCGCAGAGCGAAAAAGAGCTACTCTTTGTCGGTCAAGAGGCCGATGGCAATGACGTGATCAATGTCCTTGCTCATTACAAAAAGAACTGGTCAAATAAGATAAAGGCATTTCAGTTGCAGCAGTATTCCTCCGGTGTGGAGGTGGCTGTAGGCGGATTCTTTAATGGAAAAGAATTCATCCGACCCGTGAACGTCAACTTTGAGCACAAGCGACTGTTCCCTGGAAACATTGGTCCTAGCACGGGGGAAATGGGCACGCTTATGCTATGGATACACAGAAGCAGGATATTTGAAATGACGCTTGAAAAGATTAACCAAAACCTTGCCGCGTCCGGCTATATCGGCTATATTGATGTCAACTGCATCGCAAATGGGACCGGCATCTATCCCCTCGAGTTCACGTCGCGCTTCGGATATCCTACACTATCTATCCACATGGAAGGAGTTACCACCAAGTGGGGAAAGTTCCTATATTCTGTTTCATCTGGTGAAAAAGCGGAGTTAAAGACAAAGAGCGGGTTTCAGGTCGGAATCGTCATAGCAGTCCCTCCTTTTCCATTCAATGATGATAGAACGTTCAGAAAGTTTTCAGAAGAAGCTACTATACTTTTTAAAACGCAGAATCTAGAGGGCATCCACCTTGGAGAGGTAAAGAGAGAAGGCAATGATTGGCATATCGCCGGGAGATCAGGCTATTCACTTGTCGTGACAGGCTCTGGAACTACTACTGCGGATGCAAGCAAGCAGGCGTACGAGAGAGTCTCCAACATCATGATACCAAATATGTTTTATAGGACCGACATTGGAAGTGGATGGATTCGAGACAGCGACCTTTTGCTGTCATATGGTTATTTACAGTAATCGGTTGGGACAGAGGGCTGAAATGGAGTTCAAGACCAACCACAAGAAACCCTAAAGGTGCCTGGTGTTAAATATCATGATATTAGAAAGAATCGCGACAAAGCCATGGGAGAGGCCTCCTCAATAGGGTCAGAGTGATGCGTCTGCCACAAGTTAGACAGCACTCTTCTGCGTTTGAATACCAATAAATAGCAAAGACCTAAGGCTGCCAACCTAAGATTCTATTTCAGGTTTTTTTTGCTCTTATCAGAAACTCTCCAAGGCTCAGCGGAGCACCGCAACCTGTGCAGCGGTTGCTCGACTGGCTCAGAATCTCCCTTACAGAGCGAAGCACTTTCATTTTGTACACTATGGAACTGCATTTGTCGCATACGACGCTTACAAACATGCACCAATAATTCACTTATAGTTTAATATGGGTACTCTGAATGAATCTTTACAAGATGTATAGATAGTATTAGCTTGCTTGACAAGTCTGTTAGCGATAAAGTGTAACAGTGTTGACTGCAAACTTTTAGTATGTGCGAGTAATTCAAACGCGAATTCTTTAAAAATTGCATAGAATTGAGATAGCAACAATTGCAGAAATCAATGAATTAAGTTTACTCATACTGCCTGAGAGCAAGATTTTAACGATTTTACTCTCACATCACCACATCCCGGTAGCACATGTAAATTTAATGGAAAGAGGATTTGATATCATAGAACAAGGCCGCAGCATCTACAAGATTATAGAAGGGGGAAGCAAGCCCTAAAGCCATACAAAAAGCCGGAAAAACTTCTTCCCAATGTCATCCTGAACCATTCGCAATATGCTCACTATCCTCTTAGACAGCCTAAAATAAACCCTGCAGCAAAACTTCCAGCTAGGGGGAGTCCAAAGTTCATCACAGTCGGCACCACTTGGCTATCCATCACAGAGGAGGCATAGCTTGCACTCCCAATAGAAAATTCTGAAATTGCCTTGTTTGATACAGTTGCAATCTTTTCCCAGTCAACGCTTACCAAACCCTTGTAGTTTAAATATGCCAAGCTTCCTAAAAAAAGACCGGCTATGCCAAGTATTATCTTTATTCCCTTTTTCACAGCATATCCGATCAAGAATCCTGCTATGCCTCCTGAAGAGACAGAAGTCAGCATGAAGCCAATATCATATGCCAAGTCAGCTTCTTATTCTCGGAATTATTGAAAAGATAGAGGGGCAAATAGCCAAGACAACTATGTCTATCATACATGACATGTAGTGTATTTTTGAAAAATTGCCATAACAAGTAAAAGAAGTAATATAAAAATAATAAAATTTATGGCGATCTGTTTGCCCACGTTACAACCATAAATGTGCTTACTGCGGAGCCCACTACACCGGCCAGAATAGAGCCCAGTACGGCTTGATTCACGACGATTTCAGGCAGTACGCTGCCCAGCCACGACACCGCGTTTGGCACCATCAGATAGCCTGCTGAACCTATTGTAAAGCCAAGTGCCCAGAAAATTAAGATCGCAAGTGTTCTAGACATCTCCTACACCTCGGGAAATAGCAGCTCGTATGCGATTCATGGTTGTGCAATATGCAGAGTCTTTATAACATTGGTGGTTAATTTTTCTCGAGCACGGGTTATCCATTGGAGCACCGCGATATAAAAGAAGACCAAATTAAAAAATATATTCTATAAGAGATTTATCGAATCATCTGGTATCTACTATTATTTGGAGCTAGGTTAAATTTATGAAACATTGACGTATAAGTTGAATATATGATATTCCTACAAGGAAATGGTTTACAGCATGTTTTCAGGAGATTCAATTAGAAGTATCTTTAGTAGAGTTGGCACGCAGGGGCATTTAGACTTCGCTTTCACAGTCATAGGGGCCACAAGAGCCTCATCGCGGAGCCGATAAGAATGGGAACAGGCGTCACTCTATTTGCTGATGGTAATAACAATAGTGTCAAACCCTCCTGCCCTGAATGCAGATCCTATCTCATTTTCGACGTGTACCATGGAGAATACATATGCCAGGCCTGTGGATATGTGGTGCTTGAGAAGATGGATTATTGCGGACATGAGAATCACTCTAACAATTCTGATGAAAGGCAGAGAAACTTGCGTGGAAGCGGACAAACAAGCTCTTTACTGATGAACTATGGACTGCAGACTGAAATTAGCGTATCAGATAAAGACTGCAATGGCAAACCGATCAACTTCGCCAATGCAGAACGCATTGCATGTGTACGTAAGTTGCACGCTCGACTAAAGGCATCTTCAGAGGAGAGGAGGATTGCCCGGGTGCTATCTGTTATAGACAAAGTATGTTCAAAGTTGCTACTTCCCCGGTCGTTATCTGAGACTGCGGCCAAGATATATAGGAGCTATTCATCGAAAAACAATACTAAGGGTATGTCAGTCAATGGCAATGCCATTGCGGCGGTGTACCTGGCCTGCAAGCAGTCATGCATTGCAAGAGGACTGGAGGAGATCGTTGACTCTACCGATTTTTGCAGCAACAAAAGGTCCTCTCTTAGGATAGCATTTCGGTGTTACAAAAGGATGGCAATGTGTATGACAAATGCTGTAGAATCGGACAAGACTAACAGCTCCTGCTCTACATTTGATCACGTCATACCTCTGGACAAATATATTGCAAAGATTTCTAACAGGGCGAGGATTGATTGGCGCATACAAAAACTAGCGTTGGAAATTGCACGCCAGACTGAGGACAATATACTGCTGTCTGGCAAAGATCCTGTCGGAATTGCGTCAGCTTACTTGTATATATCCGCCTCTCTTTGCGGCTACCATATGTATCTCACAGACATTGCCAATTTTTCACAAGTCACAGAGATAACTATCCGGACAAGATGCAAAGAAATTCTGTCCAGCTTCAACCTAGAGGTGCGATTAAGAGCGGCCGGATCAAGTACTATTGCTTGTAGTACTAAGTGAATTTTTTAAATTTTCGTTTTATAAACCGTTGTAAGATCCCATGTGTTAGGGCTCATGAAAAATGTCAGAATTGGGCTTGCAATTGCGTATTTCCATCATAATTGAGAAACCATTACTAGAGGTCACTTGCGATACTCTGTTTTTACTGATTGTAAAGGAATTGCACAAGCTTACGTGAGCAAAAGTGCAGTTGGACAGCCTACATAACTAAGCAAGATCGGAGACTGGAAGACAATCATGAATATAGCTATGGCTACGGAAGATGACTTTGCAATGTCCTGTAGGTATTTCTTTAGGTCACTGTAGCGATTTCTGATCGTCACTTCTGTGACGCCAGCTGCAATCGAAAGTTCCTTCTGTGTCTTGATTTCTCCTGCTTGGAGACAAGCAACATAAAGTACGGTGGCAGCAATACCCATTGGGCCTTTGCCTGCGGAAATCTGCATCGCAACAACCTGTCGCATCATCTTTACCGCCATCCTTTTGGTCTTTTCGGTGAGGCCGACCTTGTTTGCAATACGTGTTATGCACCTGATGTGGTCTATTGCAGGAATCTTGGGATCAAAGGTGTGCACAAGGAGTCTGTAGTCACGTGAAATCTTCTTACGTGGGATGTTGCTGGCAGACGATACTTCATTTAGGGTCCTTGGGGTCTCCAGTTCGCGGCAGGCAAGATATACTGAAGCAGCAAGGACGGAAGATACTGTTCTGCCTTTTATCAGGTTAATCCTGGCCGCTTTTCTGTAAAAATAGGCAGATTTTTCTATTATTGTATCAGGCAGTCCCAAGCTTTCCTTCAAATGCTCAAGGCACGGCAGCGCCTGCTTCAAGCTCCTATCATTTGCTGTTTGTATTCTAAAATCCCAGATCCTTATTCTATCAAAATTAATACCCCTCTCCTTTGAATCTCTGCTGTTTCCTATTGTTGTGAGCAATCCTTTGTTGTATCGAGCGAGTGAAGTTGCGCCGCCGACCCGGGATCTACTGTAGAAGTCATCAACGCTAAATGCTCGCCATTCTTGTACGGCCGAACCTTCCAGCCTAGCAACTACCACGCCACAACGACTACAAATAACCTCGCCACATTCATGATCAGTCACCACAACCTCGCTTCTGCATGCGGAGCACATAAGTGGTCCTTGCATTAAGGTACTTCTTCTAGGAAGCCAGATACCTATAAACCCTTATCTCACGGCTAAAAAACAAATTTTTAATGATTTTTTCTGGGAAAACGAGGTCCTCCTTTACCATTAATAGGTTCGTATTCATGTCGGTATGCCTTGGAAAGATGGATCATGTTTAAAAATTGAGCAGCGCTTGAGTTTTTGAACCTAACGTTAGGGTCTTCTCCGCCAATCAGGTCCTATATCCATGGCGTAAATCTCTCGGAATTCAACTCTATGCTTTTCAAGATAACTCATATTGCGTATGCTACGTGTTACCTCAACAATTGTAGTTAGACATAAGCTTAGCATTACATGGTCTATTTAATAACGCGATGTCAGAAACCTTCTTCTCTTTGACACACGGAGGCCTGCGATACATTGGAATGCCCTATAGGATCTATTCAACCAACCCCTGCATTCTGACGCTTGGGTTCGACCCATTGCCTTAAGATGTGCTGACTTAGGTTCTCCCATGAGTCTATTTAAAAATTTTACCATGTGATATACTCTATTAGTGTAATCTTACAAACTCAAGTCAATTCAACATTACAACTTATATTATACAGATCATAATTATCAATATGACGCTAAACGATTCGGTTGAGAACGGCGTTGGCGCATTAGGATTTAAAGACGTTGAGTTTATCCAAATTCGGTATACTGATATCCTTGGCAGGTTTTTAGCAAAGTACATCGCAGGTGACGTGGGGGATGGATCTGAGTACATACAAAATGGCATTGCCCTGGAT
>JBKPNF010000029.1:0-4396 GCA_046732455.1 Thermoproteota archaeon
GTATATCTCTCTCTACTTGCATTTACTTTACTGACAGAGAGGTTTTGCTGTACGGATACACACTCACATTGAGCTTCATGAAGGCTTTAATAAATTCATAGAGCCATTATCTAATAAAAAGCAATTTGAAGAAGTCAGGAAACAAATGAAGGGCGTTACTAGTAAGGTGGAAGAAGGATTGTAACTTCTATGGACATGATAGAAGACGCAGAAAAAGTCAGACCACAGGCATAATGTTTATGGATCGAACTCTATGTATACCACATCGAAGGGGCTGCAATGGAACAATTGCGGTAAGCTGTGAAAATGAAAGAAATAAACTAAGGAATTGCTTGAGCGACTCGCCGCAGGTCTAAGATAGTTATTGCATTATTGTTCAAAACAAGGTATGCCATTGTCACAATAGGAGAAAACTTCTGCCTAGATGGACCTGTCTATGTCAATTGTATATAAGCCTACTATGACATCACCAGATGAGTTGGTGCATTCAGAGACGAGAACAAAGAATCTAATGGTAATATACAGAATCAATTTTTCAGAACCCTATACTTCTGACAAAACGAGGAGAAGAAGAAGAAAAAATGATGTGTATGTGGGGTTTTGTCCCACATCACACACGTATGTTTGTTGCAGCTGTTCAGTCTATTTCTTATAGACCGAGTGCGATTACGTCGTCGAGGTTGAGGTCAGCAAGGACTGCAGTTATATCGTTGTCGCTGGCATCAACTATGGCAGCGTTATTCTCTGCAGATGCAGCCTGAACTACTACACAGTCATTGCTCTGGTCGCCGCCAGCAGCAATAGCTACTTGGTCGTCGTCTACATCGTCTGCCTCATTCTCTGCTTCATTGTCTTGCTCATTTGTGCATGCGTATTGCTCTTGTTCATTACTCTGCTTTATTGAATTGTTTCTCTCTACGCTTAGTGAATTGCCATTCGGGTCGTCGTGGCCGTCGTGGCCGTTTGTGGCTGCTGCTAGTATGGGGCTTGCTGCTCCTACTAGAGCTAATGTGGTCATTAAGACCGCCAATTTAGGTGATATCATTGTGTTTATCTCCAATATTTTATGTTTTATAAAGGGTTCTCAACATAGTTCATCGGTTTTTTCTTAGTATTTCCATTAGTGTTTTGATACCGTTAAAGTTATAACCAATGTGGGAAATTTGTATTAAATTTCCCTTTTTGAGCAAATACTAATAATCGCATAAATTGAATAGGTATTACAAATGAGAGCTAAGAGGATTCGGACAATTTATATTCTTTCAAGTATTTTTACAGAAATTCTGTAAAAAAATGGTTGCTTGTAATCAAGCATACATAGCTATTGTTTTGTGATATTCTCATCACACGTTTGCTTGTAGCGGCTGTATCAATGAGGTTGTATCTTACGGTAGAGAATGTTCTTCTGAGCGCGTTGTGTGTTGGCCTCTTCCGTTTTTTCCTTTTGTTTAGCATGCACAATCTTTCCCTCTGCATGAACAGGCTCGACCTAATGTTAAAAGCTTGGGACAATATTCCACCACATATATTGCCGCTACTTCTAAAAATCGCTGCCAGTTTCTCCTATATCCACAAAAAATATATGAATTAAAATATGTCTATTTTATATCGATTATAATGAAGAAATCTAGAGTGGACGCTGCCGCCGTAAAGTCCAAAGCAGCTCCCAAACCCAACCCAAGATGGGGCAGGGAAGAGGAAACAGAGATATTTGCTAAAAATGTCAGGCTATTTAGGCAAGGCAAGATTTCAGATGATGATTTCCGGCGTTTCAGACTGCAGCATGGAGCATATGGATCGCGTCTTAGAATGGACTACAGCATGGTCAGGATAAAGGTGCCAGGTGGCGAAATAACACCTGAGCAGCTGGAGAAGATCGCAAGCCTCTCCGAGGCTTTTTCAATAGGCTCTGCTCATGTTTCGACCCGGCAGAACATTCAGCTCCACTGGGTTCAGCTCGAAGATGTCAGCGAAGTTATGAGAGGTCTAGTGGAAGTCGGCCTCACAACCCGAGAGGCGTGTGGCAACAGCGTCAGAAATGTTATGTGCAGCCATTTTGCCGGCGTCTGCCCAACCGAGGCATTTGATGCTACTCCATATGCTAAAGCGATTGCAAGGTTCTTATTGCGCAACCCAATGTGCCAGAACCTTCCGCGAAAGTTCAAGATCAACTTCTCATGCTGCGATAGCCACGGTTTGGTCAGGGTGGCGGATATTGGACTTGTACCTGCAGTCAGATCGTCGTCGACTGAAAATGGTGGTGAAACGATTAGAGGATTCAAGATTTATCTTGGCGGCGGTCTGGGAGCTGCCTCTTTTATAGGGCACTTGCTAGAAGACTTTACACCCGAAGACAGGCTCCTTGCAACATGCATGGCAACAATCAGGTTGTTTGATAGACATGGCAACCGTGAAAACATGGCACGAAATAGAATGCGCTATCTTGTACATGAGATGGGATGGGAAAAATTCCAAAAGATGGTCCTCAAAGAACGCTCGATAGTGGAAATGACAACTTCACATGCTACAGGACAGCTCTTTGATGTCAAGTCTCATGAGGATACAAGGCTGCTGCCAAAGGCACCAAGGATGATGACAAAATTGCCGATGCTGAATGTGAAGGTTACTAAGGATAGCCCCGCATTCGAGAGGTGGCTTCATACCAATGCCGTTCCGCAAAAGCAGGAGGGATATTTTACTGCGTTTATTACTCTAGGAGCTGGAGACATTACAGCAAGCCAACTGCGCATACTTGCTTCGGCAATCCGCGACTATTCTGTAGAAGCCGTCGCTCGAAACACTCCCCAGCAGAACTTTGCACTGCGCTACGTGCGGGAAAACGATCTGCCAAACCTTTATGAGAAGCTGGCATCTGCGGGCCTTGCAAACCCCGGTGCCCTGACAATTGCTTCTGCTGTTGGTTGCTCTGGGACCACATCATGTAACCTTGCAATCACTAATTCTCATAGGCTTGCAAAGGAGGTGCAGCGCAAGTTCCTAGAGCTAGGGCTTGATATCGATGATTCCTTGCGAGATGCAACCATCAAGATAAGTGGCTGTCCCAACTCTTGCGGCCAGCATGAAATTGCAACCATAGGGTTCTTTGGCGGCGCGACCAGGATGAACAACACCATGACTCCGACTTATACTATGTTGTTTGGAGGTAGTGCAGGCGAGGCAGGGGAACTAGGAAAGGCAGTGATGCGAGTTCCAGCAAAGAGAGTAATTGACACAGCATTGAAGATAATTGAGCTGTACAAGAACCAGAGAGCAGAAGCAGCTGCTGCTACAGGTATTGATGATGAAGATCATCATGAAACGTTGCACCAGTGGATTATCCGCTTGATAGAAGGCCACGGCTCTGGAAGCATCAAGAACATCGAGGACATAAAAGCAGCCCTTGCCCAGGTGATTCAACTGCCTTCTCCTCAGCAGAATCCCGATGATTATCGAGATTATGGCAGCGACTCACACTTTACTGCCAAGACTGCGAGAGGAGAATGCGCAGCTTGACGACAACAACACCGATGAGTGCAAGAAAGAAAAAGGAAGCCAAGGTCTCAGAGGAACATTTCAAGCTCCCAATAGTGTGCGACGTCGACACTGTCAGGTCGCTCATACGCAGAAAGTCAGTGCGTGTAGTTGATGTACGCAGGGCTGAAGACTACCAGGGGGAGCACATACCTACTGCAGTTTCATTGCCTCTTGCACGTGTTCTTGAAAACGATCTACCAGAGAAAATAGTGGCATTTCTAGAAGAGCTTGGCATATCTGACAATACTCCTGTCGTAGTATATGACGATACATTTGGTGCCCTTGCGGCCAGGGTAGCTTGGACGTTTCAATACATAGGCCATGACAACACTGCGCTACTAGAGATGACATTTAAGCAGTGGAAGGAGCTTGGTCTTGAAACTGAAAAGCAACAGCGCAACTTTCCAAGGGCGAGGCATTCACTCAACATCAAAAAGGACATCTATGTCGATGCTTCTTATGTGGAGTCGGCTAAGTCGCGCCCCGGCACGCTGCTTGTCGATTCAAGGGAGCGGCTGAACTACTTGACAGAGCACATACCTGACGCAAGAAACATACCTTATACGATGGTAGGTTCAGAGCACAGCATACTACGCAAGGGCGAAGAGCTAAAACGGCTCATTGAAAACCGCGGCATAACAAATGACGCCGAGATAATTACATACTGCGGAAGTGTCGGAACGCTTTCAGGCTTGACCTACTATGCACTAAAGCTGGCAGGATTCAAAAATGTCAAGTTATACCCAAAGTCATTTAAAGAGTGGAAGGCCTTAGGCAAGCCAAAGGAAGAGTTCAAAGATGCCACCTATTGGGACCTTTCTGCAGAATGACATCATCATATGTCTAAGAAAATAAGAAGAAG
>JBKPNF010000030.1:0-4373 GCA_046732455.1 Thermoproteota archaeon
TGGCTGATGATAGCACTCGATCAATATCTTTGGCAGCTGTTCTTGGATTATCTACAAGAACGGAATCAACAGTTATATGTTCGAAGATTTTTTTCTGTGTATCAAAATCTCGAACCTTATGGTGAAGAAGCGGATTCTTTCTGCGTTCTTTTATTCCCGGCGCACCAGATATCACTACAACAGGAGATTTTTCAGCAAATGCCTGTGCAATAGCATTAACAATCTTCAATCCACCTACACAATACGTTACACATACAACGCCTAATCCATTAATACGAGCATATGCATCTGCTGCAAATGCTGCTCCTTGTTCATCACATGTATTGATAACCTTCAGTTTATTTGACTGGATTAACTGTTGATAGAATCCAAGTACAAAATCTCCAGGGACACCAAATATATGACGAATATCATGATCGTATAATCGGCGAATAAGATAGCCACCGACATTTTGGCTGAGGTCAGACATATCTTAAGGCAATGAATATGTGTTCTAATTAATAAAACTTGAATATTTTTTTAAAATGTCTGGTTTGTGGGAGTAGTAGCTATTCCTATTTCTCCTCTCGCTTCTTCAAGTTTCTCTTCTCCTTGTTCGTTTTTATAATCATGTTCTTTAGACTCTCTACATTCTCTTCCAGAGTAAGATATCATTAGTTTCTCGACCCTGGATTTTTGCCGATTCCATGATACAAATCTATTAGCATCATCAATACTGAAAGAAGTCTCTGTTGACATTCAGCGAGCCGCCTGCTTGCAAGCTGGCCGTTTCCATATTCTACAACCGTAAAGTCGGGGTTAACTAGATGTTCACTGAATGTTTTTCGCTACACTGTCTGAATAAGCAAGTAGGTGTCAAAGGCGATTATGATGGCTGCAAAGCCCACTGCGAGGAGAGTAGTCTTTTTCTTATTTACAAATGCCCCCATCAGCTTAGTATCCTTGGTGAGCATCACAAGTGGAATCAATGGAAGAGGAATCATAAGGCTCAAGATAACTTGGCTGTATACTAGTATGCTTAGAGGATCAAGCCCCACCAGTATTGCTATAGTAGTCGGCACGACATTTACAAACCTGGTAACAAAGCGCCTAAACCAGATATTGATCTTTTGCCCCAATAGACCCTCCATTATCGCCTGTCCGGCAAGAGTTCCCGTAACAGACGATGCAATGCCAGAAAACAAGAGAGTCACTACAAAAACTGTTCCTGCTGCCATTCCAAAAAGCGGAATTAATGTTCTGTATGCTTCAGCGACCGATGCAATGCTCGAGTATTTTGGGTAGAATGCCGCCGCTGCCATTATCATTATGGCTGCATTTACAAGACCGGCAATAGTCAGAAGGACAATATTTTCAACCAGATGGAGCTTAAGCATCCTTCTCTTTTCCTCTATAGACTTGCCTTCTGCCCTGTTCTTTGTAAACCAAGAATGGACAAACAGAGCATGAGGCATGACAGTCGCGCCGATCACGCCTACTGCGATAAGGATTGCATCTGAATTTGGAAATACTGGGACAAATGAAGCATAGAAGACTGCGAAAGGATTAGGGCCTATAATGATCATTTCATAGACGTAACCCACGCCAATTATTGATATCCATAATAAGAAAAGCTGCTCGAGGATTCTGAATTTTCGCATGGTAAGGCCAAGGATAACAATCACGTCGAGCGCACCAAATATTGCAGCATAAATCATCGGGATGCCAAAGAGCAGGTTTAGGGCAATTACAGTCCCCAGATATTCTGCCAGGTCAGTAGCAGCAGCCGCAGCTTCTGCAGCCAGCCAATACGGTATGATCAATGCTTTCCTATTCTTGAACTTATCACGTATCAATTCTGGCAGCGAGTGCTCTGTAGCGATTCCGAGCTTTCCGGATAAATATTGTAAGAGCATTGCCATACCGCTTGCGAGCCAGACTATCCATAGAAGTGCATAACCAAATGATGCTCCTCCCTGAATGTCTGTTCCGTAATTCCCCGGGTCTATGTATGCCATACTTACCATGAGTGCAGGTCCTGAGTATGCTAGAAGTCTAACCAGGTAGCTTTTGACATGGACATCACGAAATCTTCTGGAAATGGTCTTTTAGCCTCCCTGTATTTTAATGTCCAAAGTGTTCTCAATAATCTACGGAACACGTGAACCTATAATTTTATTCAAGTCGCTGTCGCACCATAGGGCATTCCAGCACTCACAAAGAAAAAATCTACTAACTTCAATTAAGTGTTTCTGCAGCTCTTATTATTAAGAGAGCTTGGTTTAAGGTTGCAAAAAAATCAACATGGTGGGCACTAATGCATACTCGATCCCTTCTAAATCGAGGGCATATAGAAAGGAATGAATCCTCAAATATAGTCATACTTTGATATTTTTCCAACCAGGACCACCTCATGTAACATTTACATAAGAGACGAAAAGAACATGCATGATATATAATAACAACGACAACCGCAATATTTTTAACAAAAGAGAAACTGTCTTCCTAAAACCCATTACAGAATCTAATGATGCTTCCTCTTTCACATTGCCATTTCTTAGTAGGAGCAGATCGAGATGGTTCCGGCAGAACAAACTTCAAAATAAAGACCCAATGAACTAAAGGCAAAGAATCAAGTTCATGATCCAGTCGTTTTGTATTTCCCTTATTAGGAATAGATTGGGATTGGTGCGGGTACGTTAGTCAACATTGCGAAGTTGACTAAAAATCTATCACTAGCAGATACAATGATGTTGGATGCATTATTTAGGTCTGCGCAGCATTGGAGCTATGGAAGGCGATGTTCCTGTCTCAATGGTACCAAGTAACTCAAATCCATGTCGTTTGTAGAGTGGAATATTCCTTGGATTTGAAGATTCAAGATAGGCAAGCTTGTTGTCGCGATCGAACTCTATAAGTGTGTGTTGCAGTAACGCTGAGCCAAATCCTTTGCTTTGTTGAGACGGATCTACACCCATAAGCGGCAAATACCAGTGAGGTTCACTTGGGTGATAGCGACCCATCTGTTCAAATACTGCAAAGACGTCCTTTTGAATCTGCTCAGACACGGTCTGCTGTACTAGAGTGATTAGCGCGTTTTCATCAGGGTGAACATCAGGTGGGAGCCACAGTGCTGCGCCGATATAGCCATCGACATAGTAGGCGGATCCATGCGCAAAGGCCTTGCCACCAAAAGCCCTGACAAAACTAGGGAAATGCATGAGGAACTGCTGCGAATCGGGCCACACCCACCGTGCAGCGGGATCCTCCCAATTAGCCCGTACCAAGACATCAATGATGGGTCCTTCGTCTGATGGGGTAGCAGCGGTCTTGATAATAGGTGTTATCATAACCCTCTCTTTCTTCTTTCTAGATCTGTGGTTAACTATAAAAGATATTCTTGCTAAGGTCTGTCTGGCGCATGGTTCCTAACGAAATAATGCTTAACGAATTGGTCAAAGTTGGGTCATCTTTAGGGAATGCTATCGTTAGAAAAAAAGGCTCAGATAGATTCGGCTAAAAAACTTCAGAAATTAGACTCTCACCTATCTCTTTGGTTTCTTGTCACAGATGAATGACAGAGAGCATGCATAAACTAGATTATACAAAAAACTGCTATATCGCATTTTGTTCGGAAGAAGAATGGAAGATATGGTAAAAGTTAGTATTCAAGCAGCTCATGAACAGGTAAACCCTATTGATTTATTAAATGATGTCATTCTTATGGACAAAAATGGCATAGCACGATGTTGGTCAAGTGATCATTATATGCCTTGGTGGCATACTGGAGCTTCTGGTGCTGCTGCCTGGCCATGGATGGGTGCTGCTTTAGTGAAAACAAGCAATATAGTAATAGGTACTGGTGTTACAGCTCCCACACTTAGATATAATCCAGCGGTAGTGGCTCAAGTCTTTGCAACCCTTGGATATATGTTCCCTAATAGGGTATTTTTAGGGGTTGGTTTAGGAGAATCACTGAATGAAGTAACTTCTGGTAATGAGTGGCCTCCAACCCAACAAAGATTTCAACGGACAAAAGAAGCAATAGCATTAATTAAAAAACTATGGACGGAAGAATGGGTAACATTTAAAGGAGAATACTATTGGGTGAAAGATTCTAATCTATACACAAAACCACGAAAACCAATTCCGTTGTATATTGCAGCGATGGAATCTCAAACAGCTAGATTGGCAGGAGAGGAAGGAGATGGGTTTATAACGAATGAAATTAATGCAGAATCAATAAGAAATAAACTGCTCCCTGCGGTCAGAGAGGGCACAAGAAAGTCAGGAAGAGATTTTGATACATTAGAAAAAATACTTTTTATTCCAGCCTCATACGATAAAGATAAAGAAAAGGCGATACAATCAATTAGATTTTGGAGAGGAGCTAT
>JBKPNF010000031.1:0-3074 GCA_046732455.1 Thermoproteota archaeon
TACTACAAATTGTTCGGAGTTCACACTTACAAATTGATGAGTTATCGTCTCTCCAAGGGGACCTGTCAGTAGAGTTACTTCTCTTTCGGTTGTATTAGCTGTCATGTTAATCGCTGTCATATTGATATTTTTTATTGCTCTGACAGTGGGCCAATATTTTGTCTCGTTATCAACATCAGACACAACGTTCCAAACTTGATCTATAGGTGCAGATATTTCACGGCTGGCCTTGATCTCTTCTGATGAAGAAGCTGTTGCCTGGGGGATTTGCCATACTGAAGTCATAACAACAGAAGCTATTGCTATAGCCACGATCGTTATAGCGGTTGGTGTTTTCCTACTTGTATGGTTTTTCACATTTGCTATCCTTTTCATTGTAGAGGACAGAGGCTGAATTTTTTATAACCATTGTCTATCTATGAGATGTAACTTAGTTACCCGAAGTCGTCAATTTCTTTCAATCCATTGAAAGGGATTACAAAGAAAACTATTAGATGATATTCAAATCAGGATCGATTCTTGATCTTTGAATGCAATAAGTCTATTATATCTCCTTCCCTTTGGTGCCTAATAATCGTAGTAGTCAGAATAGTGTACTGGCGATTTGGAGTCCTATTGGAAGAAGTCATACATTTTTATTGATAGAATTGAATAGTGCATCTAGCAGAGAAGTAAAAAGTGAGAAGAAGAATAATTGCATCAACTTTTTGTTACTATTGATGGCCTAACAGGATGGAGCCAAGGAGGAAATGAATTGGTTGTAAATTACTTGGATTCGAGAATGACAGTAACTAGCAGCTCTGATTACATTGTCTGGCTTAATCCGTCAGCCCTCCTCCTGCCGGAGGTCGCGCAGCATCTGTTCATACTGCTCTTTTGTTATTTCGCCTTTCGCATACCTCTCTTTGACAATTGATGCCGCTTCCAGTCTTTGCTGAGGATGCTGGTACGAGTAATAGCCTCCTCCTCCTCTCCAAGGCCATAAAAGCCATCTCGCTACAAATAAGACTATGAATATCAGGAAGATGGCGCCTAGCCAGCCAAAATGAAACGGGAAGAGGAATCGATAATCAGAGTCTCCTGTCCGCCAGGGTGCAAAATAGAGGGATAGGGCAATTGACAGTCCTATCACGGCCATTAATACTATTATCCCCCAGCCTACAATTCGTCTGATGCGATTTGATTCTTGGTCACTCATGTTATTTGCATCCCCCACAGTTTTCCTTATTGCATATCAGCACTGCTCTTAGATAGACCATCATTGAATCAAGGTATGTTTGAGTTTCAGGTAGCACTGAAGCAAAAATGAATGTGCCTGTGCTATGTCCAACACCGGGCCACATTGAAAGAAAATATTCTTGTCCCTCTTCTTGAAGTCGCTTGGCCAGCCCCACCGTGATTACGAGATTTGAATTTGTTGTCATGGCGCAGACTACTGCCTGAAGTTTTTTAATCATTATTCACCCTTGTCACGTAACATAGTTACCTCGCCCTTTATTCTAGACCTATCAAAATCCATTTAGGAAGAGTCCGCAAACCATAATGCTAGTGGTAGATATGTCTGCTCATCTTATTTTGAAGGAATCTCACAGTACATGATTATTAATGTGTATCAATAATAGATTTTAGGCTATGTCAATGATCAGGTCCAAGGAATCTGGTTAAATTGGTTCACGAATACCGTGACAGAGTCTATATTAGAAAAGACATAATCTTGAAGCTATCCGAATATGGAGAGTTGAACCAGACAAAGTTAATGAGCTATTGCGGGTTGAACAACGTGAAACACAAGGAGATCATTGATGATATGGTCGGCAAAGGCCTTATGACCAGATTTGAAGAGCCATGGGGCAACAAAACTATAATCAAATACAAGCTTTCAGAGAAAGGCAGGGAAATTCTCAATGAGGTGTTAGAGCCATATGAAGCATTGTTTCCAAGGAGTGAGATGAATAAATGATTATCTTGGGACGGATCATGATGACTGCAGGTAACAATGTTACAGTATTCTTTATAATTCAAGGGAGGAGAATTAGTTAGTGGCAGGATCCAAGGATGACAAGCCTACGCAAAACATATTCCAGATAATGGACCAGATTGTCCACCAGCTGAACAAGACCAAAAAGATGTTCCTGATAATGATAGTCTCTATCATAGTAGTTGTGCCTGGGACGTTTATCATTACCTTCGCACTAGCTGGAGGAAGCTCATTCTGGAATGACGGACAGCCGCATGACGGGCCCCCGGGTGGTTTTGCTTTTGGCATAGCACGAGCCATAGTAATTGTGTTTGTGCTTGCATGGATAGTCATAGGAATAAGGCAGTGGTTCGTGCTTTCAAAATGGACCCAAAGGTATGAGATATACAAAGAGCTGCAGAAAAAGATCGACGAGAAGTTGGATTATGAGAGTAAGGAAGATAAAGAAGGAAAAGGAGAAAGGCAATAAGCTTGGGTAACTAAGTTTAGGTAACTAGGTTACGTGCCATGGGTCAATATTGGTTAAAATGATACTGTTCAATCTTAGAGACATTTGAGACTCATGTTAAATTAGGGATATAGAATGCTAAGTTGAGGACATGGCTGGTAGGTAAGTTAGGCCCATGACATGACCCAACTTCTGTTAATGCTTAACAATTCTAACTCAACTAGGGTGGGAGAGTCATACTGAAAATCAAGCGAGTTTCATTTTACTAGCACCAGAACATCTTCCTGCAAGATTTGCCTCCTAAAATATTGCCTTTGCTCTGGATCCATTAAACCTCTACGAGATCGAACCTTTTCGCTATTCACGATCGTTCCGGAGGAGAAGCCTGCATTTTTGGCCATTTCTAAGAGTATGGTTCTCACAGGAATTTCAATTTTGAAGTGATATCACCTCATGGCGCGAGGGGCCCGCCACGATATATCACCCATTATTGCCTAATTGCAATTCAGAAGGTAAGCAGGAAAAAAATATGATGATAGGCTAGTCATCAGCCTCTGGAAAAATCCTAAGAACCTCAAATAAGAGTTAGATGTTACATGGGATTTAGAAAACTGCAGGCAATAAAAAGTTGCACTGGTATGACCGATG
>JBKPNF010000032.1:0-3978 GCA_046732455.1 Thermoproteota archaeon
CCGTGAATTTCTTGATACTCTTGATAAGTTCTATAGGCAGGTAATAATTTCGCTCAAGCAGGCGGCAGAGAATCGACGCTTTGTTGATGTGATAAGATCAAGAACGCTTGCATACAGCGGTGAAGTGGCAATGTCCTACCTGATGGACTATGTGATGCAGAGTATTGGCCTTAAGTCATCACATGTGTTAATCGAAAAGTGGCCGATAATCACCGATGACAACTTTGAAGCCGCCAACTTTATGGTACAAGAGTCAAAACACCATGCCGACCATCTTATCGATCTTATAGATCATAGCGATGTAGTGTCCATGGGAGGCTTTATCGGCAAAACTGTAGATGGACTTGAAACGACATACGAGCGTGGAGGCTCAGATAGGACTGCTGTGGATATTGCAATTTTACTCCATGACCATTATGATGTCAAGATCGACTTTGAAAAGGATAGTGCAGTCTTGAGCGCAGATCCGAGGATCGTGAAAGAAGAATTAGAATACATACAATGTCTATCATACAATGAGGCTAAGCTTGCAGGTATGTTTGGCATGAAAATCCTCGACCCAATTGCGATAAAAGAAATAGACGACAATAACCTTGACATTCCTATTGTTATCACAGAGATGGTCAATCCAAACGGCAATGTCACCATGATCAAGAAGAACCCGCCGGTTTTAGAGCATGCCAATCCGATAAAAATAGTGACAGGCAAGCGAAACTGCGCAATGGTGAGGATGGAGAGCACGGCATCATCACATCTTGTGGCATCACTCCAACTTGACAGGCAATACCACGATTTCGTGAAATTGTCGCCCTATGTAGTGGATGATACTGAGATGACTCGTCTGCTGTTCCTCGACGCAGACTATGTTAGAAGGCATGAAAGGTACATCCGCGCCTACTACCCGCAGACGGAAATAGTCTATGGTAGAGGAGTGGTTACGCTTATTGGCGATGAGATGTGGCGCGTGCCCAAGATTGCGTCAACTGCCAGCAGCACAGTAAGTGAGCATGACCTCAACATACTCAACCTTGACGCACAAGAGGAAACTTCAAGGATCCTAATAGTGGTCGAGGACAAGGGGACGAGCGTTGCAGATGCAGTGAGGGCGATACATTCTACACGAACGAAGATCCACGGATTGAAATGACACAAGGGAAAATATGGCTCAATGGATCGCTTGTAGATTGGGACGATGCCACGATTCACGTATTAACGCACGGGCTGCACTATGCAACAGGCGTCTTTGAAGGTGCCCGCTGCTACAAGACGGTGAATGGTAGCGCCATATTCCGATTAAGTGATCATATACAGCGACTGATAAACAGTGCTAGGATTTACTTTATGGAGCTTGGATACACCAAGCAGCAGCTGGAAAGAGCAGTGATTGAAACTGTAAGGGCAAATGGCATGGAGGAGTGTTACATACGGCCCATTGCATACTATGGCTATGGTAAAATGGGAGTCAATCCTCTGCCAAACAAAGTGTCAGTAGCCATAGCGGTCTGGAAGTGGGACGAGTACCTGAAGAGGAGCGATGGGGCAGACAAGGGCGTGCGCATGATGGTGTCATCGTGGATTAGGATCGACCATAGGGCAATGCCAATGCACGCCAAAGCAACTTCTAACTATGCCAATTCTGCGCTTGCAAGGGTAGAAGCTATCAAGGCCGGCTTTGACGAAGCGATAATGCTAAATTCCGCCGGGACAGTAGTCGAGGCAAGCGCCGAGAACATATTCGTGGTAAAAGACAACATTCTTGCCACTCCATCTACTTCATCTGGTGCCCTCGAAGGTGTCACAAGAAGCAGCATACTGGCAATTGCCAAAGAAAATGGTATCAAATGCGAGGTACGCGACATTTCACGAGATGAGCTCTATACTGCTAGCGAGGTATTTCTAACAGGCACAGCCGCAGAGATCAAACCTGTAGCTGAGATTGATAATCGAATGATAGGAGACGGCTTGACAGGGAAGAGGACAAAGCAACTAAGGTTACTGTTCGATGCAGTAGTTCACGGCAAGGACCGAAAATTCAGTAAGATGTGGCTCACACCCATCAACTGAGAAAGGTCTCTTATCCTCGTGAAATGTGTTGCAAGATGCACAGGTAATGCGCCGGCTCGGTACAAGCCAGTAGTATGCACATTCAATTTCTTGACAAAATACATGGCTGCAAGCAGCGAAATAAAAATTCCTCCATGTATTACCCATTTAGCAGTAGTAGATGGTGGTTGTAGGCAAGATATGACGCGCTAGTGGCTTCGCCTACTGTCTCCCCTCTCTAAGATAAAAATATCAGCATATTATGCCACCTAGTTTTACAATTTCTTTTTCAATAACTTTTGATATCACAGCAAGTCTATCTTTCACTTCTTTTTCATTGTCCCCGCGTGATATCAGCTGTATCTTTATCTGCGGTGTCTTTTTTCTGTAGTTGCCGCGTGGATGCGTCTTGAGATAGATCATATTCTTGGGATGTGATTTGACTATTTCTTTCAAGACTGGAGCGATCATGGCCTCAGTGATGCCTCTTGTATTATAGTTGATCTCCTCTGCAACAAACTTGCCGACATCCTTCTTTATTTTTGGCAGGATCTGCTCCTCAAATATTGCTTTCATCTCAGAGGGCACACCTGGCAGACAAAAGATCGTTATACCGCCAGCCTGCTCCCTGATTGCAGGTGCGCTCCCTACGGGATTCTGGATTGGGGTCGAATGCTCTGGTATAGTGGCCATCTTTAGCCGCGACTCAGTCACCTCTTGGTGAAGCTTGTGCCTTGCATAGCTTTTCTTGAGTATTTCGACGGCCCTGTCGTCTATTACAACTTTTTTGTCAAGTGCTGCTGCCATGCCTTCGAGCGTCAAATCGTCATAGGTCGCACCTAGGCCACCTGTCGTTATCAAGATACTAGGCTTTCTTGCAAGCGATTCTCTTGCTGCAGACGAAATCTCGCTAAGGTCATCGCGTACAACCGTCACTCTCCTTACAACACCCCCGACATTTGTAATCTCGCCGCAAAGCCAGTCTGCGTTGGTATTGAGTGTGATGCCTGATAGAATCTCTGTTCCTATGCAGAGGATTTCCACGATCATGCTTTGAAGATCCTGCTCAGCATAATAAGCTCAGGACCTCTTGTAAGATTGCCTACCACGACTGACTTCATGTTTGCCACGATGCCTGATGACAGAAAAGGTACACCTCCATTCACTGTTACCGGCTCTGCAGGCACTTGCAGTATTTCTGAAATTTCCTTTACCTCGTCCTCTGTGGCCTTAGGGTGGACGCCTGCACCGCCATTAGTAGCAACGATCATTGATCCTGTCTGAACAAATCCTCCTACAGTCATGGAGTTGGTTGGGACACCGAGTACGTCTTGCACCTGACGGTCTGTCTCTCCCTTAAAGAGCGGCGATACTACTGCGCCATTATCATTTGTAGCAATCAGGTTGCCTATGGCAGTAAACTTGCTTGTCACCCGCTCGACATTGAGTTTACTTGACTGCTTCAGCATTTGGACTTCCTCGTCAGATGCTATAGGGGGCAGCAGCATACCGTTATTGTTCATAACCGTCATAGGACCAAGGAGCCGGGTGCCTGCTATGGAAGCATACACTTCGCTTACCTGTAGGTAGTCGGCAAGCTTTTCTGTCTTTGTCTCGGCAAAACCGTATGGTACTAAGATGATACTGTCATTTGTCTTGACAAATATGCCGACATTGGGGCTCTTGTATGCTGTATAGCGATATATCGCCAATCTTGTCTATAGAAAACTCGCAAAATAAAGGATATGAACCTAGCGCTAGTGATTGATCAGTTCTGTCTCCGATGAAACCCTGAGATCATCATCATATCAAAAACTACCTTCAAAGCTTTCGAGCCATCATATTTTCAACTTCTTGTATGGTAATGATCATCTAGACATCGTTTAGGTAATCTGTCGACTATCGTTAATAGACAATCTATCCCTATAAACTGGA
>JBKPNF010000033.1:0-4595 GCA_046732455.1 Thermoproteota archaeon
GGAAATCAGTATATTCTATCTGTATGTTTAGATCGGGGTGACGTCTATTGAGTTCGTCAAGTGCGGGCTGGAGCAGTTGAATCCATCTTCCGGACTCGCCTAGGTCAGTAAAAAGCCCTCTAAGCGTAACATTGGTTTTATCAGGCAATAATGATGATGCATTTGACTGATTTGATGTAGGAGTAAGAGTTACAGACCCTTTGTATTCATTATTACTGCTATCATAAATTGTTCTGTTAGAAGCATGTAAATGGGCGCCGGTACCTAGCGCAGCTTGCAAAATTGGAGGTGTTATGATGATAGCTAGGAGAGCAACAGCAATCAGACCACTATTGCGGATACAATAGTGGCGCGTTTCATGTAGCTGCCACCTTCTAGTCAATATTATTGTGCTAACTCCAGCTCTAGCGCTCCCAATTGCGGCGTATAAGGCGGATCCTCTTGCTTAAAAACATCTTGTTTCATTTTCCTGTGGCGGCCATTCAACCGAGCATAAAAGCACTTATAGTGCAGCATTCCATTTATACTGTCACCAAAGGGTTACAGCAATAGTGACAGAAATAAGAAGAATTAGGTTAGGCATAAGAGGATTTGGCATTCTTGCTGTAATACTGATTATAATATCATCCTATGCTTTGTTTTTTTACTTCCAACGTGAAACCCAAGAGAAGCTAAAAACACAGCTTTTTGAAGAGCAAAGGGAAAGGCAGCTAGGATCTACCCAGCAAATTGCTAATTATGTTGGCTCTGACCTCACACTAATCCTGTCAATTCTTGATGGCATTTCGAATTCTAAATACTTGCAAGAAGGCCAATTATATGATCAAGAGATTAGCCAGCTTGCAATAGAGAAATATGCGCAAATGAGCGAAAGGGTGGATAGCCTGTTTATTTTGAATAGTGAAGACATAGTAGTCGGTGGAGCAGGCAATCTTAGCGGTGGTAGAAGCACAATAGCTCCTGTAGGAAATGATCTCTCATTTAGGCCATGGGTGAGAGAGACACATGATACCTTCGAACCTGTTTTCTCAGAGGGATTTGAACATCTCGGAGAGTACAGGGTAATCATCACTAATCCTGTGATAGACCGAGAGACAAAACAATACTTGGGACTGGTGGGGGTTTCGATTCCTACGATACCTTTCTTTGAGCATTATGGAAATGTTCATAATATTAATTCACAATTTCTAGTGGCGTTTGATAAGAAGGGCACTATTCTTGCGGCAGGAGCTGATGAAGGGCTAGTAGGTTTTGACTTTTTTGGTGGGGTGGTGCAGGATTTTATAAATCACGATCCTATCTTGACCAAGATTACAACTGAGTTATTGCAAGGGAAGGCAGGTTCTGAGGTATATGACTATGGAAGGGGAGAAAGGCTGACAACTTACCAACCGATATATGTTGCAGGCAAGCCTGCATACTTTCTACAGGTAGTTACTCCCACTGCAACTATCTACTCGCAAATAGATCCTATTCTTTTAAGAGAAAGCGAAAGATTTGGATTATTCTTAGCAGCTCCTACTGGGGCTAGTGCAATCTTGATAATATTTCTATTGCTTTGGAACTCCAGTCTAGGAAAGGAAGTAAAGAGAAGGACTAGAGAGCTACAGGAATCAAATAGGCTGCTCGGTGTTACTAATGAACAATTAAGGGAGCGAGACCGTATGCAAAATGAATTCATAAATATTGCTGCGCATGAAATGCGAACGCCAATACAACCAATTCTTGGATTATCAGATATTATACTGCAAAGAATATTGAACATTGCCAAGCAATTGCAAAGAGGAGAGGAGGAGGTTGTTTACGAACAGCTACAGGATTCATCTAGCATTCCTACTAGATCTAATTCAATTTTTAGGTCCTCTTTGTCACTATCTGTAGACAAGATTATCCCAATGGTAGAGATCATAAGTAGGAATGCAAAGAGACTGGAAAAGCTGACAAACAATTTGCTTGACGTTACACGGATCGAAAACAACAAATCTCTCGATCTAAACAAGGATCTATTCGCTATTGACGCCGTTATTCGAGATTGTATAATCGATGCCAGTCACCATATTGGAAAGAAAAATCTTAAATTTTCATATGTGCCGGCAGACGACAACCTCCAGGTAATAATCAAAGCAGATAAAATTAGAATTGCGCAGGTTTTGATGAATCTGCTGGATAATTCGATAAACTCTAGTCAAGAGGGAACTATCTCTGTGACAACAACTATTGGGCCCGACGCAAATAGTATGACCGTAAGTGTGAAAGATGCAGGATCTGGGATAAATCCTAACATCATTTCAAGATTATTTTCAAAGTTTGCAACAGCTTCGGAGAGAGGCACTGGCCTTGGATTGTACATTTCAAAGAAGATTATTGATGCTCATGGTGGCAAGATATGGGCTGAGAACAATAAAGACGGAAAAGGCGCAACATTTGCATTTACCTTACCATTATTGTAATCCAGGCGATCAATAGATCAATATCTAAGCACTATTACGTGTAATTATATTATAATGCATCTATGTTCTTCCAATTAATGTCGATGATATACTTTATCTACATATTTTGTATTGTGCCAGAATCGGGCCGAACAAGCGATTAATGTCAGACTTTCTGAAAGAACTGATAAGAGAAAAATGCTGAGCCTGAGAGTTTATGATATAATAAACAATGACAATAATTCACTTATCCCCTTCTGGTTTCCAGCAAAGATTAAAGCCACTGAAATAATTCTTTTTCTTGTTACCGAGGTATGTCAACTTATTTATAGACTTATATGACAAGAAATCACTTCAACACAGAAGAATTGCGTGTAAAACACTTTTTAGCTTGGGTGACATCTGATTCCTTAGAAAGCCCTATTCCACTTATTGACGCAGTTACTTTACCAGTCCTAAAGTTTTCATATATAACTTTGAGACTCTTTTTTAATTTACTACTAGGCAGGCAGAGAAGAAATAAAATACATTTTCTGAGGAAGTTTTGGTTAGACACCAGCCCATCATATCTATTAGTAGTCCGCCTCCATCGCGTTCTTCATAGAAATAATGATGATGTTCATTTGCTAAAGATACATGTGCCAAGACATCACTACCAGTATTTTTGCAGAATAGGAAAGGGTGATTTTCTACCTGGGCATGAAAGTTTTATCTTGACAAAATTTACTCCAAAAGAAGGGGACACAGTTATTGACATTGGCGCGCACATAGGCCGCTATACCATTACAAGCTCAAAACAGGTTGGTAACATTGGAAAAGTAGTGGCTATTGAAGCTGATCCAGATAATTTTCAACTCCTAAAAAGAAACATCGCTCTTAACAACCTAACAAACGTTCTGCCATTGAACTACGCCGTATTTTCGGAAAGAACAAAAATCAAATTGTATGAGCAATCGGCTTCCGCTAAATATAATAGCATAATGTTGACCAGAGCAGCTACAACTAAGAATTTTGTAGAGGTAGACGCAGATACCTTGGACAGTATTCTCCAGTTAAATGAAGTAAATAAAGTCAATTGGATAAAAATAGACGTAGAGGGTGCAGAGTTTGAGGTATTGAGAGGCTCAACCAAAATATTATCCGGAGAAAATATATCTCTTCTTATAGAAATACATAATATTGAGGACCCAAGCCATTATAATAATATTGTTGATTTTCTCAAATATCGTAACTACGAAATAACATTTGAGCAGCGTTATGAAGGCAGCGGCGAAAGCCATGTAATATTTCGTAAGAAAAATAATGATAATGAAGACTCAAGAAATCTTTGAATGTATTCTATGCATTGGTGTATTTTGATTTCAACCCCTTCTTTTTGGTATCAGGGTTAACTTGTTATGATCCACCTTTTTTCTTTCAGTTGGTTAATGGTAAATTTTATATCTTTCCTTCAGAGTCTCGTCTTGCCGAAGCAGATATATCTCACGATGGACAATATCGTAGCCTCATCCTTCAAATTAACACAAATAAAGATAATAGTTCTAGAGACGCTGCAAGCAGGATGGTACGATGTGTGTTCTCGATTATAATTGAATCTTCTTATATGATTTTGATCGTTAAAAATTAACAAAATTGTACAAATAGTTAGTCTCAGATTCTATTTTTAATATGTTAGCAAATTCGCCTATTAGGCCAACCATCCCTGTGGTGGATTTGAATCGAGCGAAAAGGTTCTACGAAACAACACTGGGCCTCAAAGCTGTACCTGCCAACAATGATAACACATCTGGCATAGCTATCTTTGAATGTGGCAACGGCAGTCGTATGGAGCTCTACCAACGGGGTCCCTCGAAAGCAGATCACACTGTAGCTACATTTGAAGTGTCTAATACAGAAGAAGAGGTTAATTCTTTGAGAGGAAAGGGAGTTGTTTTTGAAGAGTATGATATGCCTGGAATCAAGACTGAGAACGGTATAGCAACACAAGGCTCGGTCAAAGCGGCATGGTTCAAGGATAGCGAAGGAAACATTCTCTGTATTCACGAAATAATAAGATAAACTTGCTTGCGTTCAAACTAAAACAGAAAAAGCTGAATTTCTGAAAACTTCTTCCTCTACAGCGGATGATGTTTACCTATTTGTATTGTAAATAAGAAACTATTATTT
>JBKPNF010000034.1:0-26737 GCA_046732455.1 Thermoproteota archaeon
TATATGTACGAAGTATCGCTCGGGATGTAGCCAATTAAGAAGGTAAATACAGGCAAAGAGATTCCATATGCAATTGCATATTGAACTATTTTAGATGAAAAAGTGAACTGCGGATCGATTGTTGATTTCTTTTTTACAGTATTAAGTTTGGCTTTCTGGATATGTACAGTAATAGATCCAATTCCAAGGCCAAAAAAGGCTATAGAAATTGCCATAAATGCATAGTCATACCATAATACAATGGAGAAGATTCTCGTTAATGCAAGTTCAAACAGTATTATGCTAAGGGACAAAACAAACAGAAGGATAAGAAGGAAAATGAAAAAAGACCTTGAAGCCATTGCCTACTTAAACATGCAAAGAAAGTACTCAAAATATGCGTTTCTAAATATTTCCTCAGTTTGATTTTGTTTTGGGTCTTTTACTTCTGTTGTTACTAGGTAGCAATCTTTCTGGAATACCTCAGGATTCATAGCTACTGCTGCTGCTGCAGCGCTTCTATAGCGATAGTCTGTCTTTTGAAGGTCATTGCAGGTCTATTATTAATAGATAAGAAAAACTATGGGAAGGAATGATCTAAATTACATCACTAAAATATTCTGCATAATAGAGCTAATGTGCTAGTATATATATTGTCATCGTATCAGCGACAGAACCATATATACCTCATCTGGAACCAATGATCATTTAAGTAAGGGTAAGGGAGAGCGAGGGCACAAACAGTGCAAGCAACTCAGATATTAAAGGTGTACCAGTAGATTAAGATATCAATGTGTAGCATAAAACATACTGAACAACAATGGCGATGCCACTGTTTCTGTATAGTACAGAGCAGCGATACAGGCCACAAAGGGCGAACATATTCACTTGTACTATTTTTTTTATTATCTAGCAGTAAGATGTTCTACAATTGCTTTAAGCCTTAAAAGATAGGAGTAGATCATGGCTGAAAAGGAATATAAGGAAAAAGTGAAGATCGACGACGACGAAGCCAAGGTAGAACGCGAGTCGAAAGATTCGTTTGGTAATAAGGTCAAAGAAAAGCACGAGATCAAACAAGACTAATCTTACAAGTCTCCAAACATACTGTGATATTAGTAGACGACGAACTGAGGAGACCAATTTCCTTTCTTTTTAACTATATCCTTAGTTCTAGAGTGAAGAATTTTGGCAAGACTATGATTTGAAATGAACAGACGTAGAGATAGCCATGGAATAGCAAACATATCATCAAACTGGCTTCTTTCTTTATAATTAGCCAAACTCATTGTGAAATGGCTGAACGTGATGGAGAGGCGGAGCATTTCTTCACATCTTTTTTCCTCTTGTTGTTCTTCTTGTCCTCCTCCTCCTCCTGCTGCAGAGGTAAGAAACTTTACTTATCGACTAATTTCTTGTGATACATGCTCTTGCATGGCTGGTTGTTGTTGAGTTTGATCTCTTTCATCCGTTTCTTGTCATAAATCGTCTGCAGAAATTTATAGCATACTGGGCAGACATCCTGCATATTTCCTTAGGAGATCGGCTAATTCTAAAATCTTGCTATCGTGATTGGGTTAGAGCTCTACTACAGGCGTGATTTACCTTTGCCAAATCAAAACCTGAGGCGATCCTGCAATTACCTGTTACCTAGATGTCAAGTCTGCCTCAGCGCATAATTCGTGTTCTTCTTCAGAGCAGGGATGATGTCACTGTAACCCACTTCACTCAAAAAGGTTTCAAGGCTCGCAGTTGGCAAAAAAGCATTCAGGGTTCCAAATGGTAAGCAAGACTGGAATAGTAGATTTTTTTGAAGTAAAACGCTTATATCAAAAAGAAGATAATGTGAGGTAGTCAAATAAGGAAGCTAATATAGGCTAAGAATTACTATGTGTGTGTCGCTATGTCTATAGAGTTAACAGAAGAAGTCAGGGTTAATTCGTGGAGCCGGTCGGTTTGTTGCAGGATTTAAAATCTTGAAGATATAAGAAAAAAATCGTTGCAAGTAGTCGTTCAAGACACTGACTGACGACTGACCCAACAGTATTCTAATACATATTTGGCGTTTAGCGTGAGTGCATCAGATCTTCTGCAGTCAGCTCCTAGTCAGAGCTTATTTTGAAGTCAGAGACAATTCCCGTTCTCAACTCTAATCTCCTTATAATATTGCAGAAAGACAATCATTTTGACCTCTCGGAGCCTGAACGCAAAAAATATGAAGGACAGCCAAAAAAACAACGCACACCTTCAGCAACTACCTTTATGCCGTGATACAAAAAAGTAATAATCTGACTGGCAGGCTATTTACTGGATGCTGCTGTTTCAGTCTTTCCTTCTTCTTTAATCTGCTCTGTAGTAGTTGTTGTTGCTATTTCAGCAGGAGCTTTTATGTCCGCCCCTTTCTTTTCGACAGGAGCAGGAGTTTCAATTGTCGGTGTAGCCTCTGCGGGCAAATCTTCGTAGAGCGACACCGTAACAGTTTCATCTTCTTCTTTGACCATCTTTACTCGAACCTTTCTTGGAGGGTTAGTCTTGCCTCTTGACCATATTTGACGGTTTAGGTCTTGGTCAAGCTTGATCTCACTGCTTTTCATATGCTTCTCAGCGAATTCACGGATCATATTTATGACCCTATCAGTCCGCTTGTGTTGTGGGGTTATCCACGCCTTGCCAAGATTGATGGTGTAAACGCGAGTAATATTTTCTTCAGTTGTCGCCATTTTTCATTATCAACCTACATTTACATCGGACTTGCGCCATAGCCTGCGTTTGGGGTTGGTTCTGATCTTCTTGTTAGTCCTGATGACTACCCATGTAGGTACCGGCTTATTTTGTCTAGTGCGCTTCATCAGTCTTTTCTTGCGAGAGGTATTTTTCCGGGCAGCCATATAATACGGTAGAATTGATTTTTTCCCGTTTTTAAGTGTTGTTGACAGGTATGTATGCATATATATCCAAGAGCGAAATATTTTCACGTATGCAGGTTTGACTCAAATGACCTTGCTGACAAGTATTTTGATTACTTGTGCTATTGGATGATTCATCAGAGACAAAACTTCTGGAGCTATTATGAAAGTCTAATCATGTCTACAAACGATCATGTGTTCGATCTTATGAAGCCTTAATACCATTAATTTGCTATTTTTTAAAATGATGCAGGAAAACTATAGACAGATAGGTATATGAGGTAATATATTATGTTCTATTATCTTATTATCAAGGTATGACGTCTAGATCCTGGCAATCCTGCTCGGAGTTATAACCAATGATTGGTAAGGTTATGTACAGAAGCAGAAAATGTTTGACGAAGAGGAAGAGGATAGTTCTGAGAGACTGCAACAATACTTGGCAAATCAGCGCACTTTTTTGTCCTGGGTGCGAACGTCAATAGCACTCATCGGGCTTGGTTTTGCTATTGAGAGGTTCAGCATATTTCTGCAACAATTTCGACTAATTGCGGATCCTCACACAACAGGCAATGCGGCGTCTGGAACAACACATGAATATTCTGCCTTAGTTGGAATCGGCATGATATTTGTGGGCACCGTTTTGATTATTTATGCATTAAAGAATTACTTAGATAGCAACAAGACCATAGCATCAGGCAGATATATGCCGAAAAATGCTATCATTTATACTGCTAGTGCAACAATAATCGGGCTTGGCATCATAATGATTATTTTCTTAATTGGACAGATGCTGTAAGAACTATTGAATAACTCAATATCTAGGCTGCTAAAACACTAACAAAAACATACCTAGCATGATAAAGATCAAGCACAATCCAAAATCTTGTGAGGAAGACGATATAGCATTGAAAAATTATTCGGTAATTCAATCCGATACATCTCAACTGCCAAAATTATGTCTGTGCTGCCAAACCCACTAAAAAACAGAAAGGGTGATTACCGCAAGAAAAGTATGTATATATCGTGGCGCTCTGTTAGTTGGCTCAAGGTAATTCATTTGCATTAATGCCAGCAAAGATAAGGATGGTTAAACACAGCTTCTCAGCGGCTGGATCGGGACACTCCCTCTCCCTCTCGTGCTCCATCTATTATTAGCTAATTTCGCAGAGACTTATCTATGTCAACAACAGTTCAAGCGGAAGCATCAAAACCGCAAAGAAAGATGCAAGAGTGCAATCGCTGCAAGGCTGCAGGGTTTCCACATCAGCCGATAGCCTTCGAGAAGGCAGGAGAGGATCTGGCTACAGGCAGAGTCAAGTGGAAGCTGGTAGACGAATACGGAAACGAACATGTGCACAAGGGTGGGACTCAGCTAGATATTACCGCTAGGCGTAAGCGAATTGTAGATATCGCCACTGTGGCTGATGTCAGCGAGGCAAGAAAACTACTTGCCTTGGGCTGGGAGTACAAAACCTCATATCCAGCAACGCTTGCTAGTGTTCCACACTACGTGTTGGTAAAGCGCGAGTGAGCATCGTCAGCACCTTTTTGAGGCAAAAATATAGCGACGGCGTAAATCGTCGTCCATCACCTTACCTCCTTCTTTTTTATTCATCTTACAAATGAATAAACTAAAATGAAAATGAAGAATTTGTGACATGGCGCAAGAAGAAGCAGAAGTACCTCGTAGCTCTATTAGACACCATAACGGACCCAATGATACGCCTGATAAAAAATTCAGGAGGGCTTTGGACACCCTTCCATAGGCCAAATAAATATTTCCTTGCCAGGCAGCTTCCATAGTTCGCTTGCATACAGATCGGTATTGTCTATGTGGCAGCGCTCGCACATGTTCACAGCGATGTCATCAGAGGGTTTGCCTATCAGAGTTAGGAACTCTTTTGCATACTCTACTGCCTCCGAATCTATTTCCTTTGGCACCTGTGTTGATTGGCTCTTGTCAGTCGGTATGAATACGTCAAAGTGGAGCTTTCCCTTGTCTGCATATGTATTGTAGACTACTACCTTTTTTCCTGACCCGTTATAGGGCTCAAGTTTTGCCTGCATGCCTTAAGGGGAGCAAGAACGAAATTTATTTTTTGCTCTCTCTATGCCTTTTCATTTCTTTGTTACTTGTACTTATCACACCTGCATTTGGTGCATATAAAGGCCCTCTTTTTGCTGTCATACTGGTGTAGTCCAAGCCGATGGCTGCATTTTTTATTTGAGCAAATTGCCCCATGTCCCATTTTTGCTTCTAGCTTGTTATCCCAGACGCAAACTCTGCTGCTAGGATATGCTTGCACTTCAGGAGCCGGAAGTTAAAGTCAGGGCAGGTGCACACCTTGATGTCTGCGTCAACCTTATAGAACTTGTCCCTGTCCTTAATGCTACGGACTTCAAATAGCCGCTCTTTTGTATTCGTTTCAAATATCATCGGCTCCTGCTCATTTAGGTCTATTATCCCATAAGCGCAGTCGATGCGCTTCAGCATCTTGAGCAAATCCTGGGGCGAGATCCTCCTTCTGTTCTTCAACCAATTCATCGCATAAAGGTAATCGCATTCTGAGTATATAATAAAAGGAGCACCAGGGTGAGCGGGAGGGAGGGTGTGAGAGAGAAAGAGATATCACGCAGCCAGTGTCTGATGCAGCTTTTCATATTCTTGTGGGCTTATCTCACCCTTTGCTAGCCGGATTTTCAAAATGCTCAAGGGATCTTCCGCTGCTTCCTGTCCGTAACCGGTACTTCTAACTTCTTCAATAAAATCCCAGCGGTTCCTAACATCTGCCTTCTTGCCTGCCCGATAAAGTGCCCTTGATAATTTGTTCTTTTGCTTTGCAAAAGACGCTGGCACATGAAGTGCCACCATGAATCCTTTGGTGGCGAACATACTCTTCCAGTCTGCAGGATATGTGACATGGAGTGGAGTAAAATCAAGCGGAATGACTTCATGAGGTGCTCTTTTCTGAGGATCCTTGCTCTTCCACAGATAGCCGATGTAGCCGGGGCTTGTCGCTTCTCTTTTCTTCTTGGGCTTGATCACCAAATCCATTATTGCTGGGTCATGTGTCCTGCCCACAACTACAAAGGTCGTACCACCGTATCTTTTGGCGGCTGCCATTCTTTGTTCTATTGCCCTTGAGTTGGCCTGCCTCTTGTTGAAAAATCCAGGTATGTGTACTTGCAAGATAGTTCTATCCGGTTTGTAGCCAAACAGCTTTAGGTACTCTAGAATCTCCTCTTGACGATTGGGGACCACCTGATCGGCTACTATATGCTCAGCTTCGGTGATGGTTGTAGCCGTCTGAGCCCTTTTTTTTCGTCTATTGTCGGTTAGCGACATTTAGGCTCGCTTGATCAGCATTGTATAAGTAACTTAGTGATAAAGCAACTATAATATTCAGAGAGCAGAGACACAAGAAAATTACATTTGACAATAAATGATGTCACCACACATTATCGTTTGGGAGCTTCAGACTAGCCACTCATTCTATTATCATATTGTCAGATTATATGGTGGTGGCAGTAATTCTTTATGAATAGTGGCTTGTTATCACCGGTCAGAGACCTTAGCGCGGTCCAGGCACGAGTAAGGCAGACCCTTGATAAAGGCGTGCAGATAGACCTTTCCACAGAGTCTTGCAAGCGCTTCCTCAGGCGAAGGGTTAACCAAAAGGTGGGCGTCGTGATACTCTATGTAGACATTGATGGCTCGACTAAGATGAGCATGGCGCTCTCGCCTGAGAAGTTTGCAATGATATTACACGTATTTTCACAGGAGATGAGCCTTGTAACCTCGGAGTATGGTGGCTATGTGCTAAAATATGTAGGTGATGCAATAATTGCTCTTTTTCCTGCCGAATACGACAGCAGCCAAGCATCCAGTAATGCAGTAGGCTGTGCAAAGGATATGCAGAGGATCATCAAAGAGTGTGTCAACCCTGAGCTGAGTGCCCGCAGGCTTCCACAGCTAACCGTAAAAATGTCAATCGACTACGGCGATGTGCAAGTCGTGCTCTATGGCAAGAGCATAGATCGGTCTCATATTGACATAGTAGGATCCAGCATTAGCATGGCTGCTAAAATGATACCTCTGGCCAAGACTTGGCAAATAGTGATTGGTCAGTCAATGTATGAAAAGTTAGACAGCAAGCAAAATTTTACAGAAATGAACATGGATCCCACGAGGTGGATCTACATTGATGAAAAGAGTGGATTCAGCTACAAGCTGTATGTATTAAGATAAGCAAAACACTGTGAAGTTTATTCTCTGCATCCACCTTGTGGTAGGTTCCTCCATAAAGGATCTTGAAAACTATTCTGAGAATGGAGCTTATGACCAAGCAATATTGGTTCCGACTAGCTACATACCGTACCATTTTTTACTCCGCGCCTGCGATAGCAGCTAGGACTGGCAGGGGAGTATCTATACGTGGGATAGAAATGTGGCGTCTGGCAAAACTTAGAGAGAGACGGCGACTCACCAATCACGTAAGACCAAGCGACTGGTGCAACACCATTCGTAGTTTTCTTTTCCGGAGGACAAGCAGGCAGGCGCAAGCATATTTATTTTGAATAGAGCCTCTCCCGTTGCATGAGCGTAGTCAGTGAGATAATGCCGCGAAAGGTAGTTGTTACAGTTGACATAAAGGATAACCCGTGTGCTCTGGATGTAGCAAAATTAATGGCAAAAAATAGAATCGGATCAGTACTGGTAGTTGAAGGAGATAATAAGAAGCCAGTTGGCATAGTCACTGAAAGGGATATCATAAAGAAGGTCGCTGCTCAGAACAAAAGTGCGGATCAAGTTGAAGTTAGGCATATCATGTCATCTCCGGTTGTTACCGTCAAGTCCATTGATTCTATCGACACTGCAGCTGAGAAAATCTCGGAGAAAAAGGTCAAGCGGCTAGTCGTACTAGAGCAAGATGGCTCAATGGTTGGCATATTGTCAATAAGCGATATTGCAAGAAAGCTGGCAAAAATACTGACTGAGGATTATAGTAGGTATCGATCGCTTCGAAACTTACTGGAAGTAGGTTGATGATACCGTTTTGCCTCAGACTCTGAGTGAGAGGTTTTGTCTACATTTTCCCCTACGTATTTTTCGATTCCTGTCTACTTCTTAGTTGCTCTGGCTGCCACAGCATTGCAATTTTATGTTCTAGGATCAACCGATTTTTTATTAAGCGTCTTTATCTTGGAGCAAGTCAGATTATGAAGTACTAATGAGATTATACTTACGATTCACTTATCGCAAATTAGTTGGGAAATATCCTAGCGACGTAGCATCATCATTTTGATCAAAAAGAGCGCTGAGAGAATGTGGTGAAAGACAGGCTGAGTGAAGTTACACTTCTTCTTCTTCTTCTTTTGCAATAATCCGCATAGACAGACAAACCATATGTCCAGGTCTAATCTTAATTATTGAGGAAGAATATATACTGCTGATGAAGGGTAAGAGGTTCAAGGATTCCCGGACAGTCAAGGAAAAAATAGATGGAATATAACTTCCGCTGTACTTTTGCTAGGTCGCTGAAGAGCGGTATCAAACTCAGTCATAGGGCCGTCTGTTCCTATTCCTTTTCCGCTTGGTGTTGTGTTAGCGCTGCCAGCTCCTTCTTCTTCACTCCTGTCGTGTCAGGTTGATTGTGGGTAGACGGTCATGATTATGTCATTGTTGTTCCCTGGCTTGAGCGGCTAAGCCTGTGCTCGATGTGTTAGCAAGTGTCGTGCCATTGTTGGCCAAGGGAGTATCAAAGAGAAAATAGCTAGGAGTGCTTATTGCAGCCAATCCTTCAGTGATCTGTCCAAGCCCCATTAGTATTCCAAAGGTGTCGTTGTTCTGTGCTGCCACGATTGTGCCATCTAGCAGCACATGTAGGTATTGTTTTATGTCATCCGCTGTAACGTTCTTGTTGTTGTTTACAATGGCAACGGTTGTATTGCCATTCTGATTGCTTTGCAGCGATTGAGCATGGACAGGGCTAGGGCCCCTTAACCCAATGATCGATACAATGCTAAGTGACAATATGGCCAATCCCGCCGCCAAAGATAACATAGTTCTTTTGTTCATGACGAAATGGGAAAGAAACAACCCTATTAACACTTTGAGCAGCAACGTAGAGAGATCCTATACATTTAGTCGTTACAAAAGATAAATACAAATTCTTTTTCATCTGAATAAAATCGATACAAAGATAAATTAGGCATGGCATGCATGGATTCTTGAACTTTCAATTCATTTCTGCAATGATGGTGACAAAATGTTCAAATTAAACGAGCAGCTTCGTATCCAGCCAAGCATACTGGCAGTATCACTAGTCTCACTTGTAGTAATGATGGGCTCCACTATGGTCACACCTTCATTGACGCTTTATGCCAAGCAGGACCTAGGAGCAAACGAGTTTCTTGTAGGCGCAGTTATTGCAGGTTTTGCTATAGGCCGCCTGATCTTTGATGTCCCGGCGGGGTTCATTGCCGACAGGCTTGGCCTAAGCAGGACAATGATCATTGGACTTGGAATCCTCATTGGAGCGTCGACACTTGCAGGTTTTGCCTCAAGCTATTGGGTATTGCTTTTTGCAAGGATGCTTGAAGGGATCGCATCGTCGATCTATGTCAGCGCCGCTATTGCGTTTGTGCTACTGTCTTCGGATCCAGCAAAGCGTGGGACAAACATTGGAAGCTATCAGTCGATATTGATGCTTGGTCCCATCGTTGGTCCGATAGTTGGAGCTCCAATTGCAGAGTTTTTGGGCTATAACGCGCCATATTTTGCATTTGCTACAGTAGTATTTGTAGCAGCTGTAATCATATCAATTTTTAGCCGCCGGCGGAGGTTCCATGTTGAAAATACTGTAGAGCAGGAACATGAGAACAGACCCGCGAGCATGGCAACCTACCTCAACACGGCAGCCATTGCCAGTTTCGGATTTGCCTTTCTCCGTTCGGGGATCTACACTACAGGAATGCCACTGTTTGGATATGGGAGCCTGAATCTATCAGTGTTTGATATAGGCATAATTCTTACAATGGCTTCTCTTGCAAATCTCATTAGCTCTTTCTTCTCAGGCAGACTTACACAAATCTATGGTATGCAAAAGCCTCTTTTTTCTGCCATTCTAATTTCCGGAGTGCTAGTTGCAATGATCCCATTATCCACATCAATGGTTCACCTGCTTGTTATCATTACTTTGATTGGGATAACTTCAGGCTTTTTTGGCCAGTCCATTGCATGGGCCGCAGAGCAGATAGAGGAGAAGGTAAAGAGAGTCGGCAAAACCAACTATAATGTAGCACTTGGTGTACAATCCCATGTTACACGCGGAATTGGATTTAATAGAATGATAGGGGACTTGGGGTTGATATTAGGACCGCTGTTCGTAGGCTATTTTATCACAGTCTTCAGCAAAGACCCTATGCTATGGTTCATCTCGTTTGGCTCTACTAGTGCAGTGTTAGTGCTGGCTTCATTTCTAATCCTTGGCAATAAGGTTAAGTCCACAATGCCAAGCGCCGATAGCAGATTCTAGTGCTGTAGCCGGTGCGTATCATATTCTTTCTTAGTAGGAAATCCCCTGCCGCAAACATCGCACAGATACGGATCATTGGCAAGGTGTCCAGGACCTGATGGTTTACCAGACGATGCCATGATGTGACTGATACCATGATGTGACTGATACCACAATATCAAATAGAAAGATTGTAAACGCGGTCGGCAGCAGCTGGTAAATAATATCAGAGCTGGAGTGTCAGAAGCTATATTGTCTTCTTTTGCTGTACAGGCAATACAAAAAGGAGTTAATAGTTGAGTCATAAAGACTGGCGGCCCTCCTGCCTTGGGGAGTTGGGGAGCAAAGCAGGAGTTGTGAGTCCCGCCAGATCTTGGATTCTAGTTGGACGACGCATGCTTTTATTTATAGGGGTGACTTCCTCTAGAAAGAAGATATAAAAAGTGTTTTTAGAATTAAAAGATTATTATTAACAGGTACTAGTCTCATAGTATATTACTCTGAAATATCATTAGAGACTGTTCAATGCGAATGATCAATGCGAAGGAAAAAAGATGTAAGAAGCTTGGCATGTTAAGAACGAGCGCTGTCATATAAATTCTTGAAAATTTTGCGCTGTTATTGTGCTAAACATGGCAAGAAAATGCTCGGAAATTCTGTGACGGCGCCCTTTTCTCTTCAAGCTGATCTATAAAAGTCTAAGAGGAACCTACCATATGCGCATATGCGCCGTTGTGTTTGTTTATCAGGAATTTAGATTGCTTTAACATCTATTAATTGTTCCATTTAGGGCAAGACAATAATAAGATACTACTAGCTTATAGCTTTATCCATAGTTTGATGCTCGCAGAAGTGTTACTAGAGGCTAATAATGCCTAATAATAATTAAAAAATTATGAGCTCTATGTAAAACAGCTTTTCACCTTTTATCTGCTAAAACCCGCAATTAAGCCATCTAAAAGGAGAGCCCAGAGGGTTCGGCAGAAAAACCTTCAGAATTGAGACTTAATGAATCAATGGTACACAATAAGAAATTGAGGTTCAATCATTTTATACGTGTCCATACTACTCATGTATTGCTATTGCAAGGTGCGCGTCGGAGCTACTGGTGGACTATCATCGGTACGTAGATGTCTCTATACTTTCCCTCATTTAGTACAAATGCTATCGCTTCTGTTGTACAGTCTGTTGCTCGGCTCGCATATTGCAACGCGAGAGTAGTTATATCGTGTTGCGCCCCTTGTGCCTGCAATTTCTCGTCATAAAGATTATTAATACACCACCGAGTCATCTGGCTCAAGTCTATCACTACGCATGCAAGACGTATTGGAAAGACCAGTCACTTCGTATATGCACAGATTGTTTGTAATTCTAGATGAAAATATGAGCGTGGCTTCAGCAGTCAAGCAAATGCACTCCCATAATGCAGGAACCATTATCGTATTAAGAGGCAACATACCTGTAGGGATAGTCACTGACACAGACATCATCAACAAAGTAGTGATGAAAGGCGAAGATTCAGACGAGGTTTTTCTTAAATCAATCATGTCTGCGCCACTTGTCACTATTTCTCCAAAAGGAACTGTTAAGCAAGCCCTGCAGCTAATGCGCCTCAATCAAATAAAGCGAATTCCTATAGCTGATACATTTGGAATACTTGGTGTAGTCAGTCAAGAATCGTTGGCAAATGCTGTTCGGACATCTGTTATAGAGCGAACTTTTAGACGTTACAGGAGTGTGATAAGGGAGCAATACAAGCCTATCCTTGGTAACCTGGGTATTGTACTTCAGTTCTCAGCCATTCTCCTTGTTGTTCCATCTTTGCTCGGCACAGCCCTTGGGGAAAGCACAAGCATCGTAGGGATATTTTTTGCAGTTATAGGTCTTTCTTTTGCAGGTTTCTTTCTGACAAATATAGGTGAGAAAGGCCCGATGAATCTCAAACAGGCCTCAATCTTCATAGTTGTTAGTTTTCTACTCCTCAGCCTTTTTGGCTCGATACCCTATATCTACATCAATCCTTTTGGAAACGACACCAACACGTCTGCATTAATTGTAAATAGCTTATTTGAGAGTGCATCTGGATTCACAACAACAGGGTTATCAGTTATTAGCAATCCTGAGAATCTTCCAAAGAGCCTCGATTTTTATCGCTCGTACACCAATTGGGTTGGAGGCCTAAGTTTTGTTTACTTGGTAATGATCCTCTTTTTCCCCGAGCGGAAATTAAGCGCAATGAAAAGTGTACTTGGCGGAGGTCTGCTCAGAGTAAGAGAGTTGCTAATAACCATAGTTGGAATTTTCACTGCCTATACATTGATACTTACCTTTATGTTAATATTCTTCAGCCAAACTGATGTCTTGTACGCCGTATCCCTAATATTTGGCACAATAACAGGCGGCGGATTCAGTCCTGCCTCAGATATCATAACTCCCGCTCATCCAGAACGTCTAGCCATATTAGCAGTAGGAATGATTATTTCGGCTCTGCCTTTTGCATTCCACTATCACATCTTCAGCAGAAAAGGCCTGTTGACAAGGAGGACAATTAGTCTCGAAGTAGCAGTCTTTCTCATTCTGATAGTATCAGGTATCATGATATTTTATTGGCTAGCTTGGGGTCAAGTTGACATTTACAGCTCGATATTTCATGTAATTAGTAGTTCGACTACTTCAGGCTTTCAATACTTGAATATTCAATCAACCCCTTATGCTGCAAAAATATTCTTGATTCTGATAATGTTAGTTGGTGGAACAGCGTTCTCCACGGCTGGTGGAATTAAGGTGGGAAGGTTGATTGTTCTTTATGAAGAATTTACTAAAAAGTCCAGAGAGAAGGATAGAACTGCAGTTACTGGGACTTCTACATCTACCTCGATTTCTTCTACAGCTAATCCATATAGGAGCACGGAGTTTCTAACAACGTTCCCAGACGAGCATCGAAAAAGAAATTTGGAAGAAGTACTTGAGCAGCAGGCACAGATCCTCAAACGAGTATCGCTCATTATGAGCAAGAAAGTGGTCAGAGAAATTATGCTCGTCATTGTGCTTTACGTTTCTATTGCCTTAATCACTGGATCAGTCTTGAGTATTCTTACAAATAGCAGTTTTGAAGATGCTCTGTTTGAAGCTGTCTCTGCCATCTCTACTACTGGTCTCACTGCTGGCATAACATCTGTGAATTTAGATGTGTTTTCAAAACTAATCCTTACTACCAACATGATTGTTGGCAGATTTGAGATCATTACAATATTGTATATTTTCTTCGTTTACTTTAGAAGATGAAGCACAAAGTCAATTCTTGAGTGTTTGTCAGCATTGAGGAGAAGCCATGAACAAGAATTGAAATCTCGTTTTTTCCACGCCATAATTTTATCAATACCACAAAGAAAGACAGCTTTCAATTTTTATTTGTTCCATTTAGGGCAAGACAATAATAAGATACTACTAGCTTATAGCTTTATCCATTATTTGGTGCTTGCAGAAGTGTCGGTAGAGGCAAATATCAAATAAGAATATATATACATCTTTTGTCAGGAGTGCGGGCCCAAGGGTCCGCGTGCTTTTAGAAGGACTAAAGCGAAGGTTTCAATTTAGAAGTAGGAAAAGATAGCTAAAAAGTTTTGTTCCCGAGTGGACCAAGGTAATTAGACTGAAAAACGTTCAGAATTGAGACAGAAAGTCGGATAGGATCAGATCGATAACGTAACTAGTTTGGATAGTATGAAGTGTTAGCGGACAAAGTCGGGCTTTTGCTTTTTTCCATAAATTAATACGCATGAATGAAAAAATGCACTCTTGTTACCTATGTAGCATATTGCAGTCTCCCGCCTGTTGTACTTAGGATTCATTACCTTCAGGAGCACAAGACGAGATACCTCCTATGCCGCTTCCTCACCAGTTTGTTAGATGTTTTCTACTATTACTCGATTACTCTATCCATTGGCGTCTGCTGTCTCATCGTCGTCTGCCGCACTCGTTCCGCCAACAGATACACCTTCCTCGCCGCCTGTAGTGGTATTACCTCAGCCAGCAGTAGTACTACTGGTTATGTTACCTTGTGTACTAACGCCGCCCCCGCCCGTCGCGCTGAGAGCCGTATCTAGATACATCATGGCACTTGGGTATCATTATTCTGTAATGCTGTACGTGCTTGTTCTAGATTCATTCTTACCTCTGACGTTGATTGATTTGCTCCTGCTCCTCCTCCACTGGTAGTAGCATTTCCGCCTTGCGTATCGGCTCCAGTAGCGCTGGTGGTGTTACTAGTAGTGGCAGCACCGCCACCACTGAAGCAATATTTGGAGCAAGTATTACAAGAGGTACGGAAGCAAAAGACGAGTTCGGCTAAAGGTGCTAGCTGATGTTATAGCTGTAACCCCGATAAAGTCAAATGATTCCCCTTTATCTTCTCTTGCTATTAATATAGTTATTTCTTCTTCTGCTGCTGTCTCGTTGTCTACTGATTCAGTTGAGTTATCATCTATTATTGTAACAGCAATACATCTCTTCCGGCCGTAACTGCCATTACTTTACAGGTAGCGCTGAAACCAGAAAGTCAAGCCTAAACTTGATACTCCATGATTAACTGGCTGTGGCTCTGATTTACCCGCAATCAAAATATTCTCTTGTTTAAACAGAATAGCCTTCTTCGTGTACAGCCGTCTCATTGAGAATACGTCTGCCAGGTATATATTTATATATTATTTTTCTGAACATGATAACCATGGTTGGAAGATCGAGGGGTAACAAACAAGTTGACAAAAATGCAGCAAAGGAGAAAAGTTCAGATTCTACCAAGCACAAGAAAAAAGCGCAGAGGAGACATAACCTAGGTGGAGGAGGAGCAAGAGGAAAAAGCAAACAACAGCAATAATAAAAACAACAGTAATACATACATCGTAGGCCTTTCAGCGGGCAGCGTTGCCTAAAAGGTCTAAATCTGATCATTTCAATGAGGAAGTAATGTGTGCTTTGTTGAGTACGCATCAATATGATGTCTCCTTAGACTCAAAGATTAAAAAGTGTCCCGAGATAGAAGATTGTTTACAAACCATCCATAAACTAGATCATACACATCTTCTGAAGCCTCGTTAAGCCCATGGCCAGCTCGTTTGTATATAATAAGCCTTTTCGGCTCATGTGCCTGTTGGTATACATGCTCTGAGCAATAAAATGGCAACACTTTGTCATTAGTACCATGAACCACAAGCACTGAAGTCCCTTGTTTTAATTTGGATACTGCTTCCACAGCGCCGTAGCTCTGAGTAGCCAACGTTACTATAGTTGAGACAATTTCTGAAGCTTCCACCGCTGCCTGATTAATAACAGCGCCACCAAAAGAATGGCCTACAAGTCCTATTGCTTTTAGTTTATGTTTCTCTTGGAGAAAAGTTGCACTTGCCAGTGTGTCAAAAACAGATTCTAATAAGTCACTGGGATGTCGATAGCGAACACGTAGCCCGTCAATTCCGTTCTTCACAAGAGAACCGCACAGCCTAGGATACAATCCAGTTGCAGGTGTTCGCCAATCGCCACCCACTCCCGTGACATAAACTATTGCGACTGATGCTGGATTGTTTGTGTGAGAAGAATAGTAGCGACAAACTATCTCGCCTCTTTCTGTGTCAAGCTTTACAAGTTCATATTGATATTTGTCTTCTAACGCCACGACTTAACTGAAAGCATAACTATTATCATATTAAATGGCGCCACCTTATATGTACTAGCAACCGATATTACACATTAATTGATGCTAGCATGTGCAGTTTTTGTTCCTCGCCAAACAATGACGGCGCATATATGCTCTTTCTCTTTGTTTATAAGAGCAAACTGTACAATGTTGTAGACGAACAGTTGTTGCTTGGAGAAGATACGCTTGTAAAGATAATTATAAGGAATACCAGTCAGAAATTGATCACACATTCCGGAGGACAGCAATTTCAATGGTCTGTACTTATCGAAACAGAACCTGCACAATTTAGAAGGGAAATCAAAAAGGTAGTTTATCATCTGCATCCTACCTTTCCTAACAAGGATATTATCAAAACAAATGAGAGTGAAGGCTTCATGCTCAAGGCGCAGGGATGAGCGGGGAGTTCATAATAACTATAGAAGTTGTACTTTATGACAATAGAAGATTAGTTGTTGAGCACTACCTCTCATTGTTTTCAAAGAACCGCAAAATGGCAACAGTTAGGACATTCTTTAAGAAGGATTTTCATAAACAGTGTCACATATTCATATAATATATCTCCTATAAAGTGACTCACTAGGGGTTTCATTTGAAACTGTGCGTATAGTTATTGTTCTAGGGCTCTACACAATAGCAGGCAAAGAAAAAAAGACGACGAAGATAAATATTCAAACAATATCACAAAAAACTCAGTTCTTCCAAGCACTTAGTTTTTGTAAGCGTGAATTTAAATGAAAATTTACTTCATTAAATGGATGTCAATGGGAAAAGTTGTGCTGAAAGACGCGTATATACTGGGGTATTTATGATTCTGTGTAACTTCTGGCTTTATTGAAACCCACAAAACTTCATCTTGCTAGATATTAGGATCTATTGCCGCTTTATTATGAGCCAGATTTCTCACCAGCAGTAGCGCCTTCTACAGAGCTTGCGCTTGTACCGCCTGTTGGGGGGACGTTAGTAGTGATGCCCTCCCCTCCTCCAGTAGCCATATTTGAAGAAAGGTTGCCCTCTATATTATCAAGGGCTCTTGCAACTAGGTTAAGATGCACGAGTGTTGAGCTGCTGTCGCCATTGTTTACTGCATTGCAAGCCTCAACAAGGTCAGTCCTTGCCTGACCTATCGATCTGCTAATGGCACTCACGTTCTGTCCGCTTGGGGTCGTGATATTGTTGTTGTTGTTGGATGTATTACTCTTTGTGTTATTAGGGTTGGGGCGTCCCTGCATGGTACGATTAGACGAACTCGCAGCACCGCTACCACCGGCGTTAGCAGTATTGTTAGAAATTTCATTCGTAGAAGATGAGGATTGTCGTATACCATTACTCTGTGCTAGCTGGCATATGTTCTGCATTGGCGGTTTCCTAGTATCCTTACTGCTACCTGCTGTCGTGGTATTTGCTGCGTTTGTAGTATTGATGCTAGTACTAATAGCTGGGGAAGGCGATGTCTGAGCAGATGTCATTATGGCTCCAGGCAATCCTACAAATAGCAGCAGCCATTGCCAAGGTTAAAGTGACTTTATTACCTGTTAATTTATCCACAAGGTCTGCAGTCTGCTCTAACTAATTTAATAAGAATGCTAGATATTTCAGTTTACTTACTAAAAAGAGGAACCTTCATCATTCTCCTAGTAGAATAAATCAAGTCTACGATCTACTTCTGCTAAATGCTCCGATTTTCATTATTCCCCTAATATAGTTTTAGGGCGAATATTCAACTATGGCAGGAAATTCTGGCAAAAAGGTGGCAGTAATTACTGGCTGCTGTAAGAGCGTAGGCCAAGCCATTGCTCTAGAATTTGCCAAGGAAGGCTATTGTATTGCAATTAACGGAGTAGATAAGTCAGCTCTTGAGAATGCTTCTAGGAATATTGCAAGATCAATTAATGCTAAAGATGAGGACTCCTGTATAATTTCGTCTGCAGGTGATATCTCCTCTGAAGAAATTGCGGAGTCTTTAGTAGAAGAAACCATTAGGAGATATGGGAGAATAGACGTACTGATTAATAATTTAGAATTGCTCGGTAGTCCCCAGCGAGTAAATTCTACTAACAAGATTAAGATAGAAAAGCCAGTGTCTCCATACTTTACTTTAGAAGAATTTGAATTTTCAGATAATAGTCTGATGGGTGGGTATATCTGTACTAGGGAAGTTGCAAAATGGATGAGTGCTAATAATACAACTAACCCTAACTATTCAATTATTAATGTCTCATACTGTCCAGATTGTATTAGTTCAAAAGATCCTTTTACTTCTTCGAGGTCAGGTGTGGATCTCTACACATCGTCAAGAGAAAGTACAAAGATTCTCACAAAAACTACTGCTCTAGAGCTTTCAAAGGTCGGGATACGTGTAAATGGCATAGTGCCTGGAATTATATTTCCTACGGAAAATGAGCAATATGGCGGGTCTAGCGACAACAAAAACAACAACAGCAACAAAAATGACCGGCAAAAGGATATGATTCCGATCAGGAGAATCGGCCGACCAAGAGAGGTTGCACAAGTTGCCACTTTTCTGGCATCAGATAAGGCAAGCTATGTTACTGGAACTTTAGTATATGTTGATGGGGGTCTTTCTCTTAATCGCCCAGCCCGCTTCCTTGAACAGGATTTAGAATATGATTGATAGTTTTATCAGCAATATGAAAATTTCACCTGTTACCAATTTACATCTGAAAGTAAAGGATGTTAATGTTATTGGCCTTGAGTTTCAGCTTGAATGATGCTCGAATTGATGGCAATTACAGAGATCAACAATATCGCGCAGTGGATCCTTTTAGTATTATACATTAAAGCGCGGTTGGATGCTCATGGAGAATGGGTTGTCTACAAGCTAGATAACGAGTTAGAGTCAAGTTTTCATATACTAATGAGGCTGAGTGATATATCAGAAATGTCTGTCTGAAAACAGTGGGTTGTTGTTATATATCATTATCAGTATCTCCATTCTTCTGTCCTTATCTTGCCAAGCTTCTTGTATGTGGGATCATGATATATTGTATATAACTCTCTGAGCATTAAGAGATGCCCAAATGCAATAATTGAGTAAAAGTTACCTTCTGCTCCCCAACGAATGTGAAAGCCATTATTATTGCATCTTTAGACCTCTTTGAGAAGGGTCATCCATAAGTCTACATTTGTTACCGACATTGGACTCACCCGCCTTTCTTCAGACTGCACTATACTAGCCGAGACTATCTAACATGCGGGAAACGTGAACCTGTCTTGCAAGAACTAGTCGCCACGATATAGTGTATACAACCATCCTCGAAATCCGCGCAGATAAAGCTAAGAGGATATCCTTTGGCATGACCATCCTTGTCAGATACAAGTGCATCACGGGGCCTGATGTAATACGTTCAATATTTTCGTCTTCATCAGACTCTGATGCTTCTGGCACTTCTTGTGCACATCTTAAGTTAGAATATCAATTTCATAGCGTATCCTTCGTTTTATCCTTAGCAGCCTAATTTTCATTATTAATTCAAACTTTGGTACTTCAAGTGGAGGATAGGTTATCCTTTTTATAACATCCAGTTAATTCTTCGCTTATCTTCCAAAGTCTAGCTGCAGCATCCTCGTCATCAGCATCCTCCGAAAGCCTGACAGGCTTTCTATTTACAAAATATTTTCCGCTTATCTCATCTAACTTAGAGGATGAGGCTAAATATACTGCAGTATCTGCACCCTTCTTCGGGCTAACTAGAAATGGGCTTATAATTGCCCAAATTAGTCTATAATACCAAGGACTGTTCTGTACAAGATTTGTCCTAACGCCTCCCGGATGGAAGCAGTTTGATGTAACACCAGTTGCCCTTGATCTTCTTGCTAATTCCTTTGTAAACAATATATTCGCTAATTTTGATTGCCTATACGCCTCCACACCATTGTAACGCGCTCTTTCGAATTGCAAGTCATTAAAATTAATGTGCGCTCCTTTATGAGCTACAGAGCTTGTAGTTATGATTCTAGAGTGGTTACTTGCCTTGATCCTTTCAAAAAGAAGGTTGGTTAAGAGAAATGGGGCTAAGTGGTTTACAGCAAAGGTGTATTCAATACCATCAACGGTAGTAAGGCGCCTAGAAAGAAATACACCCGCATTATTGAGAAGAATTTCTAGATTTTTATAGGTGTCCAAGAAGTCATTGGCAAGTTGGCGTATCGATGCTTGGGAAGACAAGTCGGCTAAAAGATAAGAGATTTGATTCCTATTGGTGTCGATGGAAGCAGTTCTCCAAATTTCCTCTAGTGTTGCCTGACATTTTGCTTTGTTCCGGCCAACCAGGACGACATTTGCTTTCATCTTGGCAAGACCTATTGCGATTTCTTTTCCGATGCCCGACGTACTTCCAGTTATAAGACAAGTTTTACCTTCTAGCATCTTGTTCATCTCAGGCCAACGGATTGTAGTGTCACTTCAATAATGAACTTTTGCTTCTCTTCTATTTCACATCCAGAATATCTATGATTTTAACTACTAGCATAGGTTCTTTTTAATTAAACATTCTGACAATGCGCTAAGGAACCTTGTTGCTGTCAACAGCAAAGAAGCCAAACGTAAATGATGAACGAAATTTCTTTTAGATGTATTGTACTTTTCCCTGGTCAGGCAAAACCCGTATTCTAACTCTTTTTCCCGCTTTCTATGCTGTCGTTATTTTAGAGAAGAAGTGTGTCATGTAATTTTTGGTTCGTGGAGCAACAACTCAAATAATAATGATGATTTGTAGTAGTATATTTGCTAAAGTTGTTGAGGGACTCTTTTTGTATAGGATATTTAGCACATGCTCCACAAAGTTTAATTAAACGGCTTTCCAATTGAATTCGGACGATATCTAACCTTGTTTAGCACTTTTCGGGAGGGAAGGTAACGTGGAAGGCTCGTCTTTAGACGATCCCAACAATGCTCGAAAAAAAATTTTGATTGTAGATGATGAGGCGGATGTCACTTTCACAATTAAGGTGATCCTGACATCGAATGGATACCAAGTCGATGCTTTTGAAGATGCAGAAGAGGCGCTTGCTCAGTTTAGAAAGGAAGCATATTTCCTGGTATTTCTAGATATCAAAATGCCAAAGATGAATGGTTTTGATCTTTATCAAAAGTTACGGGAAATAGATAAGGACATCAAGGTATGCTTTCTGACAGCACTCGGCGAGTTCGATGAGTATTATAAACAATACAAAAAAGAAGACTTGGCACCTGTCTGGGGAATAAGACATATTGTTAGAAAACCGATAGACAACTCCAAATTACTAGAGGAGGTATCAATTATGGCTACCACAGCAGGATAAATAGATGGACAATGATAGAATTAATCTTTACAGACATAATTTGATGCTCCTTGCAAATAGATAACAAGGAAAAAAGAAAAAGAGAAGATGGTTTTTCGACAAATGAAACCAGCCAGACACGAATGCACTCCTTCCTTCGCTCTGTTCATTTTAGATATATTGTAATACCAGCGATAGTTCTCTCGGCAGTTACATTTGTTTCCACAATCTCTCCCAATGGCTGGATAGTATCAGATGCAGACCATTTTTACTTTGAAATATTTGCAGTTATACTTTCAACGATAGTAGCATTCTATTGCATAACAAGAGCTTACACGCTTAATGAAAAATTCAGTCTTTTTGTAGGGATAGGATTTTCTACCATTGCAATCATAGATTTACTGCATGCAGTATTTTCCTACATATATGTGGGCAATAGCTACTTTCTATCATACTTTATACCGCAGACTTGGTTCGCAGGACGAACTTTCCTTGGTGCTATGCTCCTTATTGCTGTTGCAAAATATGCCCCAAAAGTCTCGCAACTGAATGAGCAACAAACAAAAGTTGGAGAAAAAGAGCCTCAAAGCACCAATATCCCCGACAACAAGCTCGACCTGCAGAAATATGACAGTCGCTATGATGAGCGCAGCAATGATAGGGATAGCAAGGAAGATAGGAACAATGAAGATAGCCTCAGTAAGCCCCATGCCGGATATGGCGAGGAGAAATTGGACCGCAGCCTTTTACTTTCCTTATTCGTGCTGGCATTTTTGGCTATAGGTGTAGTGGCACTATCGTTCACTACAATCTTTCCAGGTATTACAGTCCCCTATTCACTAGCTAGGCCCTATGAAAATCCTTCACTAATACTTTTCTCAATTGCATTATTTCTCTTTTATAAAAAGAGGCTTTATAACATAAATGATGCCTTATACAAAGGAATACTGGGTGCTCTTATAATAGATGTATTTGGCCAGATAATAATGTCATACTCTAGCACCAACTTCCACACGGCTCACAATGTCGCACATATACTTAAAAATTCAGGTTACTTCATAATTATCCTATCCCTTGCAGTATCATCCATACAATATAACAAGATCGCAAAACAAAGAGAAGCCACTATACGATTACAGTATAATAAATTAAAAGAGATGGACAGGATGAAAGACGAATTCATCAATGTCGCAGCTCATGAACTGCGCACTCCCATTCAACCAATAATTGGTTTAAGTGAAGTCCTAAGATCAAAAATGAGAAATAATGATAACGGCAACAATAGTGCCGGCAATGCAGAAAACCAAGAATATATCGATGTTATTCTACGAAATGGGCAAAGACTTGGAAAGTTAGTTGAAGATGTACTTGATGTCACGAAAATAGAAAGCCAATCGCTACAATTGCATAAGGAACATTTTGATCTAAATGATCTCATTATCAACATAATTGACGACATAGTTGCTGCTGAGGCAGAATCGATGGTTTATGGTATGACAGACAGACGCAAGCAGAAAAATAATGTTAAAATAACCTACCAGCCTAGGCATTTGGCCGTATATGCAGATAGAAACAGACTTGCCCAGGTAATTTCTAACCTGCTGAATAATGCTCTAAAGTTTACTTCGGAGGGCTTTGTTATGATAACTATCGATAAGAAGACAGACAATAATAGTCACGATATCGCCATTATAAATGTGTGCGATAGTGGTTCAGGTGTGGACCCTGAAATAATGCCTAGGCTTTTTACCAAGTTTTCATCTAAATCTTTTTCAGGCACAGGTCTGGGCCTATATATTTGTAAAAAAATTATTGAAGCACATGATGGTAGGATATGGGCTGAAAACAACAAGAATGGAAAAGGGGCAACATTTTCGTTCACACTGCCTATGGCTAAGTGATATCAAAATAGGTATAATTTTATCTGCGACCCAGCTAACGATTCTAAAATAGAGCTATCTTATGCTATGCTATCCTGAAGTTCTGCTAAATCCTTGAGTATACTCTTGATCTACGAGTAACCTAGTCGACCAATTACCTCAGAAATCTCAAGTCCTTGTTCATATACCATGGCAAGTGCCTGTTTCTGGCAGGCTCGACATGATTGGTTTACTATTTGGTTTTTTCCTCTTGCTGTGTTGGTTTAGATTTGTGGAAAATTATTATCCCTCAAGAAAGTAGAGCAAATCCATATTCCTTCTGAAGAGTAGGAAAGCCTAGAATCCATCTATGGGATGCCAGCATTTCGATGCTTGGTTTTTTAGTTTAACTATGTCTATATATCCGACATTGATGCCTAAGAGGGGCTTTTGGAAAAATATATATACTTATAACTCGAATTGAATGCGGACAACTGTCTATAATCACTAGACATGGGTTTGTGAAACTTAGGCGAGGTGTAATCGAAAATAATGACAACTGCAACAACAACAACTATAATAGCAGATCGGGGTCGAATAACAAATATTGGCAAGATCTCAAAGCACGTCCAATTTGTTCTCTGCAGCTACTGCTTTTGGTGTGCATCATCTCTACATGGAAGAATAGATAAAATCTGTCCATCATGTAAAGGTAGCACTATAGGTTCAATACCATTAGCAAGAACTCAGATGCTAGTTGACAATTATGCAGCAAAGAGTATCGAGTAGTAGGCATAGACGTTCAGATCGATTTCCGAGTGGTTGACTGATACCATCATCTACTCTTTTTGTTTGTTTATTCATTCATCCACTGTTCATCCGAAATTTCATCAAAGAATCCTTGCAGAACTGATTTAGGGTCTAGTATACACATCTCCTAGACCAAGCTAAAGGCACACCAAGAAGAAGAATACAGAATATATAAGAATCCAGCTTCCAAAAAACTCCTTGTCTCAGAAAAAGCAGGCAGACGCATAACTTTAGAGAATTTTACGATTGTATAAACGGTAATGGTTTTTATAATCCTTAAAATTACTGAAAGATAGAAGAAAGAGATGCTTATTCCAGTAAGATGTTTTACCTGCGGCGGACTTATTGCAGACAAGCATTCAGAATATTCAAATCGCGTCAAGGCCGGTGAGGATCCGGCAAAGGTCATGGATTCGCTGGGACTGAGGCGCTACTGTTGCAGAAGGATGTTCATTTCAAATGTCGACACTATTTACCAGATTATTCCTTATTATGAAGCGCTCAGAAGGCGCATGTCCGAGATTCAATCCGACATAGAATAACCTCAAACAAATAATAATAAATTATGCCAATATTGAAAAATTCACATGCCCTCTATCTCCTCAATTCGTGGTAGAATAGTTTTCAACAGCAGAGGAAGCAAGACTATTGAAATTGACGTTGTAACTGACGGCAGATTTACTGGAAGGGCATGCGCCCCCTCCGGTGCATCGGTAGGTAAATTTGAGGCCCAGAGTTTTCCAGAAAACAGGCCTGAAGAAGCCCTTTCCATGTTGAATGCCAATATCAACAGGTTTGTAGGCTTGCAAGCAGAGAACCTCCAGGCTGTATATGATGCGTTAAAGTCGATAGACAGCACTGACAACTATAGCAAGGTCGGCGGGTCTGTAGCATATGCGCTGAGTATTGCAGCTGTCGACTCGGCCGCCAAGGCACTCGACATTCCGCTTTTCAAATTACTAAAACCGGGCAAACCATACGAATTTCCCTTCCCGCTTGGCAACATCTTGGGTGGCGGCGCACATGCTGGACCAGGTACTCCTGATATCCAGGAGATCCTTGCCTGCCCAGTAGGTGCAAAGAACGTCATTGATGCGCTTGACATGAACTTCAAGCTTCACCGTGAGACTCGCAAAGTAATAGAGTCCATAGACAAGCGCTTTACCTACGGTAAGGGCGACGAAGGAGCATGGGCTCCAAATGTGAACAATGAGCAGGCAATTGAAATAGTAGAAAAAGCGGTCAGCAACTGCGGTTACATACTTGGTAAAGACATGGCAATAGGCATCGACTTTGCTAGTTCATCATTCTGGAGCGAAGAGGAGCAGTTGTACGACTATGCACGTCAAGGCATTAAAAGAGATACCGGCGAACAGATTGAGTTTGCAAACAGGCTCATACAGGACTATAAGCTGATCTATGCAGAGGATCCGGTGTATGAGGACGATTTTGAAAGTATGGCAGTTTTGAATAAAAGGAACCCTAAGACGCTGGTTACAGGGGACGACATGCTTGTAACAAACGCCGGCAAGATAAGAGAAGCAGTCAAGTACGGGGCATGCAGCGGCGCAATATTGAAGGTCAATCAGGCAGGCAGTCTGTACGAGGCACTAGACTTTGCTAAAGAATGCAAAAAGAACAACATTCAGATAATAACATCACACAGATCCGGTGAGTCGACCGACTCACACATTTCTCACATTGCTATCGCTACAGGCTCCAAGATGTTGAAATCAGGCGTGCTGGGAGGCGAGCGTATTGCCAAGCTGAACGAGCTTGTGCGCTTGATAGAGTATGGTTTAGTTAAAGGCATGAATAATACATAGTATCTGGCCTTTCAGTAGCTTGTATTTTTCTGGCAGAGTATGACCTAATTAGACACAAGCTTTTTGAGCCTTTGGCTACCCGTTTTGCCTATTTCCACTTTGCTAGTATTTTTTCCCTGCGGAAAACCGTCTCGCTGATGTAGAATAGAATCACATCGATCGCCACAAGACTTGCAGAGATGATGAGTAAATTGGTACTCTCAAGCGATAAGATGCTCGCTTCAGCTAATACGTAGAGACCTACAAATGGGAGAGCGACTACCCCACCGAGCTGCTGCGCGGCACGCACATCATTGACTCGGGAAGATATGAGGATATTGAATTCGATAGAGAGTATAGAGCCAAGCGGCGCAAGAAGGAACATGATAACCCCTATGTTCCAGTTTGGGAAATAGGAATAACCTAACGTGCTAGAAGTAATGCTATCTATGAGAGCCATAAATATCACAGCACCCGTATAGATAGCAGCGATAGGTGGCAAAAATGCAGCAATGCTTTTTCCCAACAGAATTTCCCGTTCAGTTGTTGGTGTTGCGAGAAGGGGTTCAATGCTCTTCTGAACTTTTTCACCAACTAAACTGTAAGAGGCTATAGCTGTAGGCAGAGTTACCGCACCGGTTATGAAGAATAAAGAATAAGCGTTTAGCACTGTTGGGAGTGCCTCAGCTGGAACGCCTTCTCCACTTTTCGAGCCGATAAATTGAACGATCAGTGGCAGACTAATCGATACAAAGAGCGGGAAGAGAACAACTGAATATATGACGCTCTTTTTCTTTCTAAAGATAGCAAAATCCTTTTCTGCAATAATCCATGCTTTTGACAACCTCATTTCAAGTCTCCTCTCTCACTATTTTCAGGTATA
>JBKPNF010000035.1:0-1121 GCA_046732455.1 Thermoproteota archaeon
CAGCGGCTCCCTTCTCATCAGGTCATCTCTGCTGAGTGATCCCATGAGTGCCAGAGACTGATAAATATGCAGACAGAGAACATGAACCAAATCTCACCTCACTTGGCTGTAATAGGATCAAGTTTCTAGGCACACACATAAATAAAGCTCTGTTATTGTGCGCATCACAAAAGTGGTTATTCTTCTGGCTCGCAAATACAAGTACTTCACAAGACCTAGTGCAGAGTTACTGAAAAGAGCTCTCTGTATTACTAAAGTCCGTCAAAACATGGCAGCGGCTCTTGGCTTTTATCCATAAGTGATATTGATTGGACTCTCCTTTTTTTATTCGCCTTTTAAGACAGAGTGCCTTCCGATATATGCAGAAAGGTCTATTTACGCCATACTTTATACGATGCTAGGAATGTCATGAGTGTCATGGCAAAAAGCAGGATACCAGTTGACAGATGAGTTGCGACGAGAAGGGGCTCAAGACGGGTAGTGACTACCAGCATTCCAAATAGTATCTGCACCGATATAACTATCGCTGCAATGATTGCGGTTTTTCGTGCAGGCTTGAATTTCTTGTTTGAGTACGCTGCAGCAGCAAAGATAAGGCCAGCCGTTATCACTACCATCACTCTATGATAATGCTCAAAGAAATGCTTCTCGGAAGGCAGGCCAAAGCCGTTTGGACAGAGGGGCCATTCAAGGCAAGATAGCCCCTGGTTCGAGGAACTGATGTAAACCCCAACCAGCATTACAGAGTACAACATAGCAAGGGCACAGAATGAAAGGCCTGTCACCACCTTTGAGCTAGAGGAGTGTTGTATCTCCACAGAAGAAAAAAATGTCCCACGACAATTATAACCTTAGCATTTAACTTTCTTCTACTCCATTTTCCCATACCCGTTTTATGCTGTATAGCCGCTTGCTTTGCAATGGAGAAAGAAGCGCCTACAGAGACTGATCTAGGTAGCTATGAGGGCAAGTATCCAAAGGACCTGTTCAATAAGACAGTGATTGTAAACGAGCAGGCGATGGGACGTGTTGCAAAGGAAACTGATGACCAAATAGTTGTTTTTAGCGATTCTGGTAATTTGCGGTTTGACATTCCCAAGTCAAAGATCACGCTTTCAGGT
>JBKPNF010000036.1:0-7374 GCA_046732455.1 Thermoproteota archaeon
CTCTTTGACCTTGCCCGCGATAAGATAGCACCAGTTCTGAAATCTACTAACGTAATTGCAGTAGGCCCAAAGACAAAGCAGAGCCTTGAAGAGCACGGCATAGATGTCAGGCTAGTACTAGAAAAATTCTCTTCATTTGGACTAGTCGACCTCTTATCGGGGCGAGAGCCGGCCGGAAAAAAGATAATCATCCCCCGAAGCGGCGCTGCAAACGATTTTGCCACCGAAGTCCTAACACGTCTTGGAATGGAAGTTGACGAAATTTTCCTCTACACTGTGCGCACAAAGGCCGTCGAGCCCATATGGAAGGAATTTTATGATCTCTTGTTACAAGAAAGAGTGGATGCGATTATTTTTACTAGCGCCTCAAATGTTAATTCATTCTTTGAAATAATGGACAAGGTGTCCAAAGATGACTTGCAGCTAGATAGCATTACCAAGGTGATTTCGATTGGCCCATTTACTAGTAAGGCGCTGAAGGAGCGAGGCATTGAATGCTTTGAGGCTGGAGAGCATACTGTGAGAGGTGCACTACAAATTGCAAAGCAAATTCTGTAACTCTTTTTAGACTTTATGGCCTATAGTGGGCATATGACAAAAGGAACTACAACAAAAGAATCTGCTCTGCTTGAAGATCAAAATTAGTAGGGGTTATTGTTCCCACTTAACTTGCTTTTGTCTTCACAGATTGGACTTTTTCGTCCAACGTGTTTGGCTTATCCAGCCTTTCGTCGATCCTTATTGTAGAGATCACGCGCTTGGCTCCAACTGATTTGGCAGAACTATGAGCGGCATGTATTGCCTGAAAGATACCATCTAAATTGTCTGATTCCACTTGGGTACTCATTGGAGTAAGAGTTACTTTCTTAAGATTTCTTATATTGCGAATTGCGTCGTAGGCAGCTGCTATCTCTTTGCCCATGCTTGTATCTGAAGTCCCAATCGGCGCAATGCTAATTTCTGCATTTACAGCTGGCAAGTTACTCATCCACTCAATATTAGCAAGTTCTACTAATTTAATAGTTTATTCGGTCGTTACGAAGCCACCATTTAAAACTAAAGGATAACAACTTCGTAGAATGTGCCACGAGCAATTGCCTTTTACCGATTCTCCTCATTCAATAGAGAAATGATTCTTCTTATCTCTGTCCTCTGTCCACTTGCGATTCTAGCTCTCTGTCCACTTATAAAGAAAAAGAATGTGTAATATGCGATAATGGCTTTCAGAAACTTGTTTCAGTTGCCCTTTGTGTGATTTTACTTTTGTCCGCCTTTCTTGCCAACCTCCGACATAAGCTCTTTGCCTTGAGAAACTGTCTGTTCGCCCTTGTGCCCTGCTTCTGACAGCCCCTCTTTGTCCTACGCTCTTGCCTCTCCTCCAGCTTTTGCGACTCTTTCTCTTGTTTCTTCGTCTGCTGATGCCAAACCTCTGTTGTTTGATGTCATGACAAGTAGAGCACAGTATGTCATTAATGAAATTTTTATAATTCTTCGAAATGGATGGTTCCTAACTGCCTTTTATGTACTTAAAAAATTGAAGTAGTTTTATGGATATTCTTATATGACTTCTACATGATCATATTCATTTAACATAATAGAAACAAAAGAGTAGATTCCATAGTAACTGGTTAACTGTATATTCCCGTCCCTCCGCCCGACTGCGTTTGTTGCTGCTGATCTTGTTGTTGCCTCTTCACAGAATTAATCAGCTCCTGCAGCTGGCGTTTGAGCGCTTCTGCTTCACCCCTTAGCTGACGTACATCTATTCTAAATGGATTGTTGGCAAGCTCATTTGTTTTTTCGATCAGAATGGCTGCTCCCTCTGGGTCTGGAATTCCAGCAATTGACGGTATCAAGAGGGCCGTACAAGGAATTCTATTTGAAAGACATGCTGCCAAGAGGCCACCCGATACTCCTGAAATAAATGCAGGCGGGCTTGCTTCTGCCCCATTGTCTTTAATGCGACTCAGGTAGCCGTGATCATCCGATTGCCCGTCGTTTGACAGAACCCACGGCTTTCTGCCCATTTCTGAGATGCCTGGTGAAGCTATGCCTTCTAAGACCATGATCTCTCTGACGCCATTATATTTGGCCCATATAACTACCGCATTTAGCACTGAGCGGATGCCAGATAGAATTACCGGGGCATCGCACACAAGAACGCACGCGGTGCGTTCATCATTTGCATAGATGCGAAATGGATGCCTTAACTTCCCCCCTATGTAGATGACGCCGGGAACTATAAAATCTGAGTCGACATATCCTATTTGATGCATTTTTTGTTGTTCTATAATGTAGCTAACGCTCATAGAGCCAACTAGTCCTGGTCCGGGAAAACCTGCGACCATGATTGCATCGTTTAGTTTTATCGTCTGATTTGTTGAGATGAGCTTGATTGTTGTTCTTCTTTCAACGTTGTTGCTGCTGTCAGTTTCTCTATCCATCATCATCTCACACCCTTTCTTTTTCTTCTTTTGGGTTGGAAATTGACCTTAGCATAGTTTCCTTGGTGGTTTCGTTATCTCTGATGTCGCTTCCAACTAACGAACCCAGCGACTCTTTGTTCTCTATATCTCTACTCAATACAAGAGCAATGGCCTAAAATAGCATTAATGGATTATATAAGAAGGTTCTACCAGGAAAGCAGACTATCTCCGGAAGTACAGAATACTACTATGGATATGGTTAAAAAAAGCATGCAATACATCGGAGTGCGCTTTGGCTAATGATGAAATAATTCAAGATAGAAAACGAAGTAGAATGCAAGAGATTTAGTGTTCAGCAAACAGAGCTAGCTCTTCTGACAATAGAGATCTGTGGCTTCGCGCTGAAGGCAAGACCCAGAAAAGAGTTCACAGTCCTATGCAAAAACTATGCTAAGCCGTTTAATATTAACTTCTATGTTGATCTCAACAATGGGAGCTGAAGTTAGATTAATTGCCCTGAGCAATTATACGTCCATCAGGATCAAATATAATAGGCGTTAGAATCTATGTACACGCCTACGCTAATACCAAGAGCAGAACCTTTCGGAAGCTGGTGAGGAACTTATATCAGAAATTTTTACGTATACGTCAGTAGAATGGCTAGAATGAATATGTTTTGTACAAAAAAAGAAGGATATGCTTTTCACGGTATTTATCTATGAGCGGTTAAATACTTGTACTGGCCAGAACACGAATAATAATAACAATATATCTTACAGAGGATTACTATGTCATTCGCTTGGTAGATTCAGTTTGGGTTCCATCTACATGCTCATTCCTTAAATGTTCAGCAACTTGCTCTGTCGTGGGAAAGGAATGATCGCACTTTGGACATGTAAAGCCTGTATCGGACATCACCTTTGGTTGCACACCATTAAATAAAAACATGCATCAGGCCGCTATAGCATTGCACAAGTATGGCCGCTGCCCATACTTGGTTTTCTCTTTGAAAACTTATCAGAATAAAAATATTGTCGGCAAAGGGATGGTCATAATGGTGAACGGTGATGCATACTCTAAATTATGGTTTGGGTCAATGCCCTGCTCGCTGTGCGTGTCAACACCCGATGCCTGAGACACAGCTATAATCACACCTCCAATATCCTTTCCTATCAGTAGTCTTAACTAGTGCCGTGATCTTTTTTATTTTTAGTCCAGACAGCAACTCACTTCCAATACAACCCAAGATAATGTCTCTCTAGGCAAAGCCTTAAACATTAGGGAACAGTGATGGTTACAATCTCAAAGTCATCCACCAGTTAATCAAAAGCCCTCGCCGACTTCTTCTGATCGTCCAGAATTATATTGGTAGTTGTTCTTTCCTTAGATCTCGATCCATTCCAGCATTACGAATCAGATTTGTCCATATTCTTGGTCGATTCTCTAGTGGGAAGCTTGATTCAAGAATGTTGTCCGCAATTATTTTTTCCCTTCGTAGATCCCTCGATGCATTTTTCAGTCCTCGAGCCATTATGAACCTTATTTCGACTGTGGATGATCTTGCCGACAGTGTTTTGTTAGATCCTCCATCGCTGCAAAGGAAGCCCCGCATTCATTGCATGTGTAATTGTATCCTGCTGGAGTTGTTGATTCTGCCATGTAATATTGTGTACAAAAGGAGTGATAACACTTTTCCTTTTGCCGTTCGGACTAATAAAATATTAGATTAGAACCATATATTGCGAAATTCAAAAGCTAACTGATAATTACAATGTCAAACTATATGCAGTATATATGTCAAGCAAAGACATGAAAAGGAATCCTGAAACAAAAGGCGGAGCAGGCCCTGCAACAAATGCATCAATTGACCCGGAGCGAGGCTACGGCACCAGTGAGCAGAAAGAAAGAATCAAACAACAAGCAAGCAAATAACAATACGTTCTGACCTTCCGCTATAGGCTTTTTTAAGTGAAAGATCAATTCATATTTTTCTTAAATTATGGTAGTTGAGATTCTGGCTTTTCACTCAAAACACATGAGAATGATTTGAGGCTAAAAATAAATATAAGAGGCTTCATGAAGCGCCGAAGTCACACACATTTTTTTCAAGAAACATGGCAAACTTGAAGAGGTGTATGCCTTTCTCGTGATTAGTTGAGAGTTATCTGCTTACTTGACCCCTGCAGGACCCTTGCTTTCTTTGTGTTCTAACTTCATGTGTTGCTCCTTGTCTTGAACTGTTGTAAATGTAATGCCACACTCGTTGCATCTGAGCTCATTGTTGCCTGCTGTTGCAGATGACATGAAACATTATGAGGTAGCTTTCATAGAATAAGTGTGTTTTTGTAAATTTTCTCTATGTTCTTGGATGATGCAATCCATAATAGATATTTCACCCTAACCTGTTCATGATAAGGTTTGGTATTCAAGCGCCACATGAGCAGATCAATCATGCTGAACTTTTGAACGATGTTCTCATGTTGGAGCGCTATGGCATCGAGAAATGCTGGCCAAGTGATCATTCTATGCCTTGGTGGCACACGGGGCTACGGACGAACCATCTTGGCCCTGGATTGTGGCAGCACTTGCCATCATAGTCATCCTCTTCCAAGAGCCTTTTTTCTATATTCAGTATACAACTTATCCTTACTTTTTACCAAAGAGCCACCACAACAGCAATAACCACAGCCACCACATGAGAGAAGGTTAGAAATCTAATCTTTTAAGAGCTTGCTCTAATTCTTCTTCTTCACCTTCATAGTATACTTTGGTTGAATTGACAACATACTGGTCTTATAGCAACTAGAGTTATTAGAATCCTAAAGTTTCTAGGTTCAAGCAAGCAATAAAGAAAGTTGACGAAATTTGCACCCTACAACTGATTTTAGTCCTTTGTTTCTGCTTCCTCTCTCTCTGTCAAGGGAATTATTTTGCCGATTGTATTCGTGCTTGGAAGCAAGATGTGTCATCTCAACAAAAAAAGGAAGAACGCCATATCAACAGCAGTGACGGTATTCACACTGGCAACAATAACCGTCATGCAACTGCAGGTCCTACTACTACAATAATAGGAATTAATCTGTCAACAGATGCTTTTGTTATTCTTGGCGTTGGGGGTAGAACAGACAAAAGCTCCCGTTGCAGTATATAGAGATAATACTTACGTTGCTCGGCGGACCACCAACACAGAAAATGGCAATGAAGAAGTAATGTTTAGGGCTTCAACGTTGGTGGTGAGACATTTGACGATAAGCTTAAGCAACTCCAGTGGAGCTGATTCTTGGAGAGTAGAGATAGCCGCAGAAGGTGCTGATGTAGCCGTTACCTGGTGGGAGACAAACCAGACAAGTGCTACCCTACTGCCAGAATAAGTATTGATGGAGGATAGACATTTGGTCCTGTATTGAGACTTGGTACTAATGGTACTATAAGTTCTACGGATGATGAAACAACAACTGCTGCGGCTTGAGAAGAAGGATAAGCAGATAAGTAGCTGGCTATAAGCTGCTGCTCCTACTGCGGAAAGACAAACACTTTTTTCTTTTTCTCCTGCTGCCAAAGAAAGCAGGCCTTTATGGGAGGTTTGTTTGAGTCTTTGAATGCATAGTCTAGCTACAGTGTGTGATTATCAGCAGTCGCATCTGCCGCCCTGTCACAGGAAATATCACCTGCATTCAGAGACGCAAACAAACCTTACACAAAGGTTGAAACAACTACCTAACTTCTGCCCCTCTTGAAATACCAAACTGTAGCACCTATGACTACTGCAATAACCCCTCCGATTCCAGCAAGCATAGCCACTCCTGGTGTGCTAGCCGGCTCAGCTACCGCGCCGGTAGTATCTACAGTCGTAGTCTGATTTTTCTGCTGAACACTAAGGTCACTTATAGGTGCCTGAGGTGTAGGGTTAGCCTGTTGGTTTGGTATTCCCTCCGTCTGCTTCCCTGCTTCCTCAAAACCACTGTACTCCCCTCCTTGCTTTTCCTCTGTGGGTTTTTGCTCCTGGGTGCCGTTTAGATCTTGTGCGTAAGCACCGGTAATGCTAGTACTAGCTATCAGAACAACAACAATTGCAAGCAATTGTAACATTGCCTCTTATTGCTCAACAAATAATTTATGCAGGTCAACTACCGCCGCTCGCCTTTTACAATTGTCCTGTAGAAGAGGTCAGCAATGACTGGAAGCTCTAAGTAGTCAATCAATATTGCTACCCATGCAGCATAATATGGGATTTCTACCGCGCTGGATGGTGACCCAAAAAAGCTGTTATAAACGACTTCGTCGGTGATCCAGAATATATGAAATACCTGAATGGCCAACATGGACAGCAAAAGTGCATTCTTTGCAGAGCCCTTTTCATGATTGTATATGCTAAGTGCATAGTAGGTGAGGCCAGCGACAAGTGCAGGGATCTCGATGTAATCTATGATTATGAAGAATATGAAAAGCGGGCTTCCATGGGGCACAGCAAGCATGCTCTTACCTGTTATCCGCTGTATGACCACGTCGGCTGTAAGCCAATAGAGGTGAATCAGCTGGAGCGAAATCAATACAAATGCTATCTTTAGGCTCAGATTCTCGTATCTGTGCCAGAACCCTACCAGCTTTTGTACAGCAGAGGACATGAACAACTAGGCTTGATAATAGATAATTAATAGGATTGTAAAAACATTAGTATCTTTCTTCGATCTGTGTGTGACAAAAATTCCTATACATAAGGACTACATGCAGAATATATGCTTTGAAGAGAATAATGGTCCCAAGCATATGAAACCGATGTCCTGCCTTCGCTTAGCAGTCTGTCCAAACCTTCGACGTAAAGTGGATTTGTCTTATTTCAAACTGGAAAATCTTTGGAAGCCTTTAGACCGATTTTTGAAAACAGCATTGTCTCGATGCTTTGTGCAGGAAATCCTGTGGTGTTTTGAAATAGTGCAGCATTGGTCGC
>JBKPNF010000037.1:0-3309 GCA_046732455.1 Thermoproteota archaeon
CTTCCTTGGCAGAGTATGATAGGACAATGCGTCCGACATCACTTTGGAGTTCCATGTGGTCGGCATTATTTTTCCATTCACCCTCAAGGTATATCCTATTAGGCACAATATTGCTATCGTCGGGGATCATGTACTTGACTACCTGATCCGGCTTGTAGCCTTCGGAGTTTCCAAGCGGGACCGTGGAGTGGTCGTAGCCAAAGTACAGCTCAGGTGTGTTGATCCTATCGAAGTCGACACTCTGCTGACTTTCAGGGTTACTTATTGACTGATCAATTGTGACGTTTCCACCGATGTATTCCGTCCGCTCTGCAAGGAGCGATTGGATGACTTTTTCGGTTTCAGCGTATGCACCCTCCCCTATGTGATCGTAGCGAATGTAGCCTTCAGGGTCAACTAGATATTTCCGCGGCCAGTAGAGGTTCCCGTATGCATTCCACGTTTCCTTTTCGTTATCCTGCGCTACAGGATACTTGATGTCTAATTTATCAACTGCACCCTTAACGTTGTTATAGTCTTTTTCAAACTCAAATTCTGGTGTGTGTATGCCAATAATCACTAGACCAGCATCTGCATATTTTTCATGCCATGCGTTCAAGTATGGAATAGTTCTGATGCAATTGATGCAGCTATACGTCCAGAAATCTACCAGGACCACTTTGCCCCTCAGATCTCCAATTCTTATTGGCTGTGAGTTGATATAGCTTGTGATCTTTGTTAGCTCGGGAGCCAGTTTGAGCTGCGACTTGTCTATTTGTACTCTCGTTATTGTGCCGTTTTCTTCAACTACGGCGGCAGGCACAAAACTCTTCTGCTGGATTGAAGCAGAGTTGTTGAGCTCTGGACTGTTAAAGTATACTCCAAAGCCGACAATGAGTGCCACCACCCCGACGCCTACTATCAGTGCACTCAGGTTGTCTGAATTCATGGTGTTCCCTCCAGATTAATTATTTCGCTTGCGAGTGGAAAATTGCCGATTATGCTTAGTTGGTTTGTGAGTACAAGTACGCCTAGGAGGATCAGGATCGAGCCCATTATCGGGTTAAAATATTTTAGATGCTTGACCATCTTGCCAATTACCTTTGTTGACTGCGAAAAGAAAGCACCTGTCACGAGGAACGGCACTCCAAGTCCAAGAGAGTATGCAATAAGCGAATTATAGGCGGCGCCGGGAGATGTTGCGGCAAGCGTAAGCGTCGTCCCAAGTATCGGCCCCACACATGGTGTCCATCCAGATGCAAAGGCAGCTCCAAATACAAAAGATGTAAGATACGTAGTCTTGAATCGAGGTAGGTTTCTCATTCTCCTTTCAAAGTTGAGGAAGCGCAGCTTGATAGACAAGATAAGATATCCTCCAAATGCAATTATTACTGCGCCCCCTATCAACTGGAAAGTGTTCTGAAAGCCAGTGCCAATATTGGCAAGGAAGCTGTTCAATACCACGCCCATAACAGCAAATACAAGCGAAAACCCAAGCACAAAATAGATGGTGTTAAGAAAGATACTGAGCCTGATAGATTTTTTCATGGCGACTGACGCGCTGTTAAGTCGGGGGTTTTGACCCTGGACCTCAGTCAGGACTGTGCCAGAGAGGTAGGAGACAAATGCAGGGATTATTGGCAAGATACAGGGAGAGAAAAATGATCCCACCCCCGCCAAAGCAGATATTAGAACACCGATCTCTGCCAATTCAAGCTGCATCTGCCAATTTTTGGATTAATACTTTTTTCCAGATCTCTACCAGATCTGTAGCTTGCTCTGTAGTCTATGAGGCAGTTTTGGTTGCCTTTAATCCCTCAGGCCAGACTGTTACCTTCAGAAGCGCTATTAGGCCGCCAAGCTCCGCGAGATGTATCCCGGCAAAATATGGCAGCAATTCATCAGTGTAAAGCGGCGCCATTGCAAAGTATCCGTAAACTGCTATGCCATTATGGAGCATCAGCATGCTGACAAAAATGGCAAGGCCAATCGTAAAAGTGGCTTTAGTCTTGATATATAATCTAGCATACACTCCGAGCAATGCAACCAAGATAGCCATGTTTGCCATGCTTACTAGAGAGCTGATGTCCATCAGCAGAGGCATTGATCATCAGGCGTCAGTAGTAGCCTTATTTACTTTTTTCCAGATTTGTTCTGCTTTTTTCTATTGTGGCCTGGATGTCGTTCAATGCCTCAATATTAGCCTCTAGGTAGTTTGAAATAAAATAAAGTACCGCATACTTTTCACCAGTCTTTGTGACCATGTTGTTTCTCTCAAGCACGCCAATGTGATGCTGCACTAGCTTGTAATCAACCCCAAGCGCATCGGCAAGCTGGTTGATGTTATAGGGCCTCTTCTTTAGAAGGGCGATTATCCTGATCCTATTCTCGCCCCCGCGAGAACCGGCAAAAAGGAACCAAAGCAAGCGCTTAGCATCCGGGTCAGGCATGTATTAGCATATCGTTATGGGAGCTTGAAATTTAAACTGAATACGATACCGTATGCCTTATATCATTGTCTTGTCTAAACAAAACAAGACAAAAGTTTCTGTACGGCAGATTTGTCAAGTATGACCAAGAAAACGACTTTTCATATCTTCCGTGGCTTTTGTGGATATAAAAGAATATACAAAAGTGAAAAAGGAAAATGACAAAAACCTTTGAAGAATTAGGTTTGGGTGCACAACTAACAAAAGCACTCACAGAAAATGGATTTAAGGCGCCATTTCCTATACAAGAGACAGCTATACCTCTTATTTTGCAGGGTAAAGATGTCGTGGGACAGGCGCATACAGGAACCGGCAAGACAGCGGCCTTTGGCCTACCCATATTGCAACAGATCAAACCAGGCGGCCCGGTGCAGGTTTTGATACTTGCTCCGACAAGAGAACTTGCGGTGCAGGTGACAGATGAGATCACCCGATTCGCAAAGTATACAGGGATCAGGGCGGCCACAATCTACGGCGGCCAGAGCATAAACCTCCAACTAGATAAACTCAGGAGGGGCGTGCAAATAATAGTTGCGACGCCAGGCAGACTTATTGACCACATCAAACAAGGCTCGATAATCCTAGATGATGTTAGATTCGTGGTACTGGACGAAGCAGACAGGATGCTCGACATGGGGTTTATTGACGACATTAAGTTCATCCTGTTCTATGTCAACGATGACAGGCAGACTTGCCTTTTCTCTGCAACAATGCCGCCGGAGATCTTGAGGCTGGCAGACGAATATATGAGGCAGAACAAGATTGAGCATGTGAGGCTTAATGAAGAAGAAATCACACTTGAAACCATTGACCAATCCTATCTGGTAGTAGAAGAGCGCGA
>JBKPNF010000038.1:0-8709 GCA_046732455.1 Thermoproteota archaeon
CTTTCATGCGCCAGCAAGTTTTCAACTGCTCCTGCAAGACCCGTAGTGCAACATCCATAGCAAAGTGGGCGATCTCTGACTTGCCTTCTTCTATCTCTTTGAGTACCTGCCTACGCTTCTCTGTAACGCGGGGATCTTTCTCATATATCTCATTTATCTTGACATATACTTCGTCGCCACAGTAGTGGTCAAACTTTTGATTCTTTGTTGGCGGTACAACTGGAAAGCCAGCAAACTTGAATCCGACTACAATATCTGCTATTTGCACTCCAGAGTCGTCAATGTAATTGAGTACTGTTGTCCTATGGTTTGTTGCCCTCATTATACGGAATAGAGTGTCGCCAATTATTACATTGCGCATGTGCCCTACATGAAGGGCCTTATTTGGGTTGATACTTGTGTGCTCTATTACAATATGCATGCCTCCTCCAGAGTTAGGATACCCATATTTTTCAGGGTCGGACAGCACCTGCGATAGAGTGGCCGGCGACAACCTAGCGTAGTTTGCCCTGAAATTAATGTGGCCACCGACAGGATCTATCGATAAGATATAGCTGTCTTGTATACGAGGTCTGAGTGCTTCAGCCAGCTCGATGGCTATTTTAGGAGGGGGCTTTTTCAGATGTTTGCTTAGGAGGAAAGCCACATTACAAGATAGGTCGCCAAATGCTTCTTGCGGAGGCTCTGACACGTCAAACTCGATTACGGGGTAGCCTTTAGCTGTAAGCACGGAGGAAACAAGTTCATGCACCTGGTCAATTAAAACTCGAAGAGTCATGCTTTTACACCTAGGTAATTGAATGCAACAAAATCTATTGCTTCGACAAGGCCGGCACCTTCTCTTCCAGATACCACATGATCAGCCTTGGCCTTAACTCTATCCTCGGCATGGCCAAGGGCAATGCTGCGTCCACAAATGTCGTACATGGGTACATCAGTCTCACTATCTCCAATTGCGACAACCTGTTTAGGATCCGCCTTGAGCAGCGTTAGTGCCTCTTTAAGACCACACGCCTTGTTGACACCTTTTTCATTTATGTGAAAAGCGTACTTGCTATCCGACAGGTAAAGGGGAAGTCCGTACTCATCTAGAATTTTCTGGCCCTCCTTCAGATCGAATGTGCGTAACAGAACCACTTCAGTCATTCTAGGAAAGACTGGCTTTATCTTCACGCCGCCGATGCTTTTCTTCAATAGTTCGTAGCCTTGCATGCATTTTTCTTTGCTCGCCAAGAGTCGGTGCTCCTGTGGAGCAATTGTGATTACTCCTCCATTTTCACCAATCGCGATTCTAGTCGTGCCACCAAATACTGCAAGAACATACGCTTCGATAGAGGACCTGCCTGTGACATAGATTACATTGTAGCCCATTTTTTCAAGGTAGCGCAGCTTGGCAAGTGCTGCAAGATGCACCATTCCACTGCCATTTTCAGTAAGCGTGCCATCAATGTCAACTGCGAAGACCTTAATTGCTGCTGCCAAGGGCGAAGTTAAAGCACAATCTAAATGTTATAAAAGTGTAGTGAGGTAAAAAAAATAGTTACACCCCAACCTCCAACATTTGCCACTCGTTGTTTAAGGCAATGATAGTCTTTGGCCTCAGACTGGCGATGGAAACAAATAGCCCGATGAGAATTGCAGAGCCGACTATCACTGACACTAGATCAGACAACAGCATTTTACATCGACCTCCATGCAAGGGTTTTTTGTCCGCGCTTGCCAATTACTTTTCCCATCGTCCAGGCAGATTCCATTGCGACAAATGTAGGGGCAAACCCTAGTGCTACAAGCGTTAGCGAGTTGATTAAGTCGACCATCGTTAGGTGAATAGAAGCTAATTGAATTTTAATTCTGCTTGATCCGGCTTGTGATATATCATATGGTAAAATATGTTATCAAGAGTACAACTGATCTATAATAAGCGATTCTAAAAAGCTAAATCATCAGTCACACAATATATAGGACTATCTGGAGACAGACATATGGAAGAGGGATATTGCGAAGAAATGGATGCAAACAGTGCAAAGCACTCTTTTTAGATTTAGGTTAAATAGGCAGCTATGCGGTCATATCCATTGTGAGCGACTCTTTTAGCATCTCTTGGAAATTTTTCATATCCTGAGTTGTTATTACAGCGGTAGTATCTGGAGGAGAAGTAGCTGTTGCTGCTGTCAAGAGGCCAGCAGGTGGCACTACCACTGACTTTCGCCCAACTGCATCAGATACATTTTCAGGTTGCACAGATGACAGTTTTATTTTGCTAGGACCTCTCATCCTTCTGTCGGTCAGCGATTTCTGCTTTTTGACACTTATCTTGATCTTGAAGCCGTACTGGCCACGATTGCTCCACTTGTCCACTTCAACAATGTTGCCGAAGCCAATCACCCTTTCACCTTCCTGAGTAACCACTGTAAAATCGGTTCGATCTCCGATCTTAATTATAGATACTTTTTCATAAAAGTGATGCCAGTCAAGCGGGTTTGTGATTAGTGCCTGCACCGTCAGAATGTCTCCCACTGCGACTTCCTTGATGTAGCTTGGTAGAACTTCAATGTCGCAAAGCTTTGCATACATATACAGAGTAAATTAACGCTTATCTAGAATAAATAACTTTTGAAAAGATAAACCAATATTCAGATGAAATTCGGTAAATTTTTGTATTTATATGCATTTTGTAATAGAAGTCATAATAAAATAATATAGTATTCCTATTGCAAATATTTGGTTGCTTTAATCTCTTTTACTAACTTGTCTGCAAGCATCATATTCCCAAACTTGAATAATAGGTTGTCAGGGCTATTGACAATTTTGATCATCATATACGGTTTTCTTTCTCTACCACTGCTCCGACCACTCCTAACATCATAATGGTTTGTGATGGAAGGTCCTTTCCTTTCGCTAATTCAATTTGAGATATTTTGTCGATAGAGATTGTGGCATCGAGCTCGGGGATATGCACTCTATTGTAGTAGAGCACAATTGTGGCCTCCAGTTCTATCGGCGAGGGTAGGAGGCAGGAGCCAAGATATTTCGCCTTTGACATAATTATTGGGCGATCCGGCTCTTGAGATATCATATCAATAATAGCATGACATGATAGATAATAGTGTCACTTTATTAGCACCCACTTATAATATATGTGGGATCAGAGGTAGGAATAACAATAAATTTGCAACCACAAGAACAATCATCATTATATTCATCATCGTTATTATCATCATCACCAAGAGAAACACGATAATAGCAGAGATTATCGTTGATAGTGATACGCATATGATACTCATGACCTAGCATCTAAAGCTAATGCTCTCGTAGGTGAACCGTTAGCTCATTGGATAAAACTAGCAGTTTTAGGAATCCAAATTTACTGTCAGGCAGTGCCAACATGACAACGGATTTTCATTTGTTCTATCAAACTCTAGTTTTTGTCGCATATATTGCAGTAGCAACTTGGAGTTAATCGGTGCCTTTTATTCTTCAAGAGTATCTTGCTAATTGCCGCTGCAGCCATTCCAACAATCCCCCAAGCCGACAGAACCCATTTTATTATTCATATAGATGAGCGAACTGAAAAAAATCAATTTAATGTCAGAGAGCCTTTAAATAGAATCCGGGTCCGCTGGCCGATATTATGAAAAACCTAAATGTTATAGGGGTAATTGTGGCTGTTACAATAATAGCGTTAGCAGGAATTGCAACAATAGCAGCAATAGCTGCCTCATTACTAGTTCAATCAGCAAGTGCTACTACTGATGTAATGACTACTACTACATCAGCCGGAGGAGGAGGAGAGCAAGAGTCTGCAAGCAGCATGACTGCTACCACCAACAACAATGCTTCAAATGCCCTTTTGGGTCGTCTGTTCATGAATGTGGAATTTCAAACGGCAAGTGTCAATCCAATAAATGAAACATACATTGAGATATCAACTGTGAACAACGTAACAATAATGCCTCCAAACGCTACTGCTGGTACGACTATAAATGGAACAGAGAGGGTAAACGCCACGCTTAATATTCAACCTAACGGCCTTGGATTTGATCACGGGCAAAGCCTTATGGTGACTGAGGGAGATGACGAGGGTACAGTAGAAGAAGAGAACGCTACCACTGCCTTTATTGACATTAGTCGTATGGATCCCGATGGCACAGGGGCTGGAACCGGTGTTGTCCATTTCAGTACAAACTCTACTGGGCAGCTAGCATTCCTTGATAACATGGTAGGAATATCTCAAAGTGAATTCTCTCTGGGGGGAGGCAGCATTAGAACGTGGGAATGGAAGGGTGGAGCGGTTCCACTTGAGACTGGTGATGGTGGTGCCCCTACTAATTTGAACCAGACTACCATCACCAATGTGCGAGAGGAAGAAGAATAAAAGGATCAATCGCAATTCACTATTGTTTAAGATTACATATTAGAGGTTTTACAATAGTGTCTCCGGCCTAAAAAAGAGGATCTAGAATGAAGTTCCATTTTATCAAGAAGATTTGAGTTATCGGCTTCACCACGAGATTTAACATAGGTCCATAATCAAACGATAGTTTTACAGCCAGTTTATTCAAACAGTATGTTTACAGGACCGTGATAAGAAACTATTATTAGATAAGCTCTTCTTCGGCTCCATAAAATACGCTAGATTTTTTTACTAATTCATCGTCTTGGAATTCAAATTTCTCTATTACTGAAATCTTATTCTTTCCATCCAGCATAGCATAATACTCCAAAATACAGAGGTTTCCTTGCAGTATTGTCTGCTTTGGTATGAAATGAAGGTAAGGATAGCTCTTCAGTGCCTTGGTCCAATATTGCTCGAGTTCCGATTTGTTGGTAATTTTTGATGGCTTCCGTTCAGGAAATACAGCTTTGATTTTTGGACTGGAGAATTCAATATCATTTGAATACATTGAAAGCACAGTTTTTAGATCATGGTTATTCCATGCATTTACCCATTTTTCTATATGCTCTTTTACAAATGATTCGGAATTATTCATTTGTCTTTTTTCCTAATGCTTGCAACGGCTATTTCATGCTGCGTTAAACCCTGTGCTGATAATTCCAGTACTTTATCCTCTCTTTGCTCAATCTGCTCCTTTTTAGTAATTCCCACGGTTGTTATAGTAATTTATGCGAGCGTAGATTTTAGTATTTAGTAATATGTCTATTTAGAAAAAAATGAGATTATTGCATTATTATTATTACTATTATTACGACAGCTGGCTTGCCCGCTAGATCATAAAAGAACCTGAGTTTTAGCTACTATCTTTCATTTTTACTTAAATGAAAGGATATATTCATGGCTCTTTTTTGCAAATATTTTAGACCGTCACAAGTCAAGGACAAAACAATGAGACGCAACTGATACATAGATTAAAAATTCGCCTTAGAGAATGAACGAAAGTAAAACAACCAAGTTATCAACAATAATGGCATTAGTCATTTTTGTAACTGCGCTCCTCACTATGCCCTACCAAAACCAGGTAGCGAACGCTGCATCCACGAAGAGATATCAAATATATGTAACGCTGACAGGTGTTCCTGCTAATGCAGAGGAGTTGGTAGTGAACGCCACCCTATTTGGTCCTAATTATTTTGCGGTTTATCAAGAAAAGACAGTGTCTAGCCCATCTGAAGGTGAAGTCGTAAAGCTTGTTTTTAAAGTGCCAGCCTGAGGTAACGAGAATAGCTTTTACAGATGCCGTAGGCAAGCGCCTTCAACTACTAGTTCATGTGAACCACATTCGTTACCCAGCAAAGTGAGTGGTCCTATTAAAGTGGATTACACGTATCCTCAGTGACCTTATTCCACTCACTTTCCTCTTTTTATTTCCATTGCTTCAGTTTCAATCTTACTATATAATGCGATTAAAACTCGATTGAACTTTAGCTTTTTGCCACATCTGCTGCAATGATATGCTATACACCATCATTTCGAATACCACTAGCAATAATTGAAGAACAAGAAGATGGAATATCTTTTATAATGTTTTTCTTAAGCGGGTCACAGATTTCAAATTCTGCAGTAATTCAGCTCGATTAAAAAATACCCACTCTTCTGCTAACTTGGTATCATGACCATTCTGCTTACCATTTGTATCAATATCCTGAATCCATAAAGCAATAAATGTCACCATCTCCCCTGTAGGTGGGATACCCAGAAATTCGCCTTCGAATGTACCAGTGCATTTCAAAGGGACTGATATGAGGTTGTGCCCTGCTATCATGTCTTCTTCTATCATTTCAGTATGTAAGTCAGGAAAAGCTGTATAGTAAACTGAAGACAGCAACTCCTTATGTGCATTCCAATCCAGTGGCTTCATATTGTGTAGGTAAAAACTATGCCTTGGCGAAATTAGTTCTTCCATCTTCTCCAAATTGTGCTCATTAAATTGATCAACATATTGGCGGACTAGTGCTTTGTTCTTCACCATCGTTGAAATTATTGAGGATTCTTTTGCTTTTTTTGTTATTTTTCCATCTTTCATTGAGTGCTCCCCAATTCTGTCACCTAGAACCTATATTATTCTATTAAAACTTTATTCATCATTAAGTTTGAATGATAATGATTATTATAATCAACACGTATTATAATCAACACGAACCTCCTGCACCCTCAATTTAAATGGGATATAATTTGCTGCAGAAGAAGGGCGACATCAGTTATCTACTAGTATTCTTTTTGTATTCTTGTTGTCTCCCGAAGGGGTAAGAGAGGTTAGCCCGAAACAGAGGATCTAAAGAAGTTCATGATTTGCAGCTCCAACAGGTAATCAAGGATTCATCCCCTTATCTCATCGCAAACTACTAAACTCCCTGTCTATATTAATTAAAAAATACATAAGATATTAAATAACGCATTGGGTAATGGCTATGAGTGGGGAATATGATCTCAAAATGTCATATGTGCGGAAAAATCTTTGATTCAAAGAGGAATTTGAAGGACCACGTAGATAAGAGTCACAGGATATCAAGTCATATGACAGCCAGTTCTAGCGAGTCTCAAAGAATAGCGCAGCGCATTTTATCCTCCAATGATGAAATTCTGTCGGTAGCCGTGATTGATAGGAGTGGAGATATCCTTGCTGGTGAATCTAGAGAGTTTTTTAAAGGGCGATTTGAACTAGACAGTCTAGGTGGGAGTAGCTATGGTGGATCTCTTGCCATTGCAACTCTTAGTTTGGTAAATGAAGTAAAAGCTGCTTTTGGAGAACCACAAGCCATAATCACCATTCATAAAAACTGTAAATTGATGTTGCTACCTATGCTATCGTATGACGCACTTATAGGACTTGTACTTGAGCGATCAGCTGATGTGGACAATGATAAGCTTGCTAATAAAATTGAAAGATTGTTTGCACATACCCTTAAGCCATAGTAAAAGCTTTGATACTATCTTCAAAAAGATGTGTTTTCATATTTGTGATCCATATCGGAGGATCGAATAAGCCCATATCCACGATATAGGGCATGGCTGACATTAACAATAACTGATTGAGTGATTGATTGACTGACTCATTGAGTGAGCGGAATTATTGAGTCAAAATTGTCTTACGTATTCTGTAGTTGTTTCAAAATCTCTAAACTCACGCTTCTGAACTTTGCTATTCATTTTAAAATCAAATGACCAAAAAATCAGAAGAATAATTGAGAGAGAACCCGGCACTGGAAAGAAGGTAGTCAGAGGATTCGGCTGGTTCTTGACAATCGGAGGAGTCATTACAATGTTGGTAGGATTACCAACAGGTATTGCGATGATGACAACAGATGGGTCAGAGATGGCCGGTGTAGTCGTCATGTGGCTAGTATTTGTCCCCTTCTAGTTTGGATTGCTGTTCAGATACCTCGGAAGAAGACCTAGTCAAGAGGTGGTAATTGAGGAAGTAATAAAAGAAGAAGAGGAAGAGGAAGAGGAAAGGCAGGAAGGGGAGGAGAGCAAGGAAGCAAGTTAGCTAATTAGCCTCAAAAATGAGCGTGTCAAATCGGAGATTTATGGCTAAAGTACAGCAATTACCTTGAGAAGATAATTGACCTATTTCACACCGTCAAAGAAAAGAACAACAAGGTTGAGGCTAAAGCGCATAGTTGCTACTGAACATAACTATCTTACACTCAAAAAATCTTCGTCGGTATTGCTTCTTCTTCTTTCTTTTCTCTTCTTCTCTGTGTTCCTTTCTCTTCTGACGTTACTGTTTACTGAAAATATACATTAAGAAAATATTAGGAACGGAAGGCTGAAACACCCGTTTCACCATGCCCCTAATCTATCCACATTCCCTGTAGAGAATATAGAAATGATGATCACGTCTGAACGCAAAAACAACAGAGGAAAAATTCAGATAATGGGCGACGTACTAGCGCTTGCCACTTCTGGAATAAAAAAGACGCACATAATGTACAGAGCAAACCTTAGCTACGAGCAGGTACACCTCTACCTCGGAGAGCTGATTGGAAAGAGGCTGATAGCACAGGATGTATCTCCTGAAGGAGTAGTATATAGGGCAACAGAAAAGGGCAGGGAATTTCTGCTACACTACACACGCTTGGTGGAGTTCCTTGAAGAAGAAGCAGCGCACGAGCCAGAAGTTGAGTTAAGTTCACCTTACATCAGTAGTAGGAGTTGGATGCGTTAATCTGAAGATGGAAAACGACACCAACAAACAAACCCTTTTTGGATATTGATAATAGTAATTGCAACGAAAAATATTGATAGCA
>JBKPNF010000039.1:0-2264 GCA_046732455.1 Thermoproteota archaeon
TCAGTCTAGAGCCTTTGATTCCTTGACTCATCACTTTTGCAAAATCAAATGGACATATCTTGTCATGTGTGCCATGAAATATTGCTACTGGCAGGTTTCTTTGATTCACTACCTCCATATCATTTCTAAGATCTGCGTCTCGTAATTCTTCTAGGCACCTTACAGTTGCAAATGGAGATACTTCCATATTTATTGAGAATAACCACTTTAACATCTCATTGCTTTGGGAGTTCTCACTCTTAAAGAACATCTTGGCAAAGTCAGAGACCATCTTCGGCCTGTCCTGCTTTGATTGTATGATGAGATTGTCGCAAGCCGATTTTTCAAACCCATATGGATAATCCTCTCTCTTGGTAAAACAAGGTGCAGCTGCCCCCATCAATACTACTTTTGAAACAAGTTCTGAAAAGAATTTTGCTACATAATGCATCACTATTGCACCTCCCATTGAAAATCCTACTAGAGTTACTCCCTGCAAGTTGAGCATGGAAATCACTTGTTTTATATCATCTACAAATACATCATAGTTGTAGCTAGTCCACGGCTTATCTGAGCGCCCAAAGCCCCTAAGATCAATACCGATACAGCGGTAACCGCTCTTATGCAATGCCATGTATTGGTATTCAAACATCTCGTGACTCAATGGCCATCCGTGAATAAATAAGACCGGTTTGAGAACATCTTTTGCCCCTGTCTCACTGCCTATATCTTCAACATAAATAGATACGCCCTCGTCGACTGTAACATATGGCATTTTACTACAGCTTCTTCTATCCTATTTATAGCATTTCCTCGAAAGAAATATCCGAGATACTACAACATACCCTTTTGATACAACAACCTTTCATCACACAACTTTCATAAACTTTAATCTATCCTCGCATGATACTCAGCAAAAACTATCTTGTAGTTCCATACCAGCTGTATCTAAAGTCTTTTATTGGCTTGTATTCACTTTTATTTTGTTGAGACTAATAATCTACACTGGCAAGGGTGGCACCGGCAAGACAGTAACTTCTTGCGCGACTGCAATCAAGATGGCTGAGCGTAACTATGAGACGCTTGTGATTTCCGCAGATCCGGCGCATACGCTGAGCGATGCTTTCACGATGCCTGATGTCGGCCACGAGCCAAAACAGGTGCTGCCGAACTTGACTGCATTGCAAATAGACCCTGTCGCTGAAATGAGCCTGCAGTATAACACTATACTCTCCTATACTGCCACCCTATTTTCTTCCAAGGGCATAGATGAGACACTTGCCTATGAGATTGCTATGATGCCAGGTATGACTCAATTATTTTCGCTATTGAAAGTAGAGGAAGTCGACCGTGCAAAGACCTTTGATGCGGTGGTGCTTGATATGCCCGCCTCCGGTGAAGCTCTGCGATATCTGTATTTCCCTAAGCTTGTCGGCAGCATTGGTCGCAAGCTGTCGGGGCTTGCAGGCCTCTTTAGTGGGTTTGCCAAAGTTTTCCAACCGTTTGCCAAATTCCCAACACCCACCAAGGATGTCATACAGAGTGAAATGGATCTGCTCGATAGGCTCGATGCACTTTCTGGGATTATTAATAACAACGATACGACGTCTGTTAGACTGGTTGCAAATCCTGACACATTCAGTATAGAAAATGCCAAGCGTGTGCTCATGTCTACAAGCCTATACGGCATTAATGTCGATATGGCAGTAATAAACAAAATAATGGCCGGCTCATCAGATGACTACTATGCTAAATGGGCAAGTTTCCAGAGGTCAAAAGTGGAAGAAGCAAAGGCCAATTTCTATCCTTTGCCTGTAAGAGAGGCACAGCTCTATGGCACTGAGCTTCGTGGCATCGATATGTTGCGAACACATGGAGATATGCTCTTTGGTAGTGATGACCCGTCCAAGATATTCTATCATGGCGAACCATACATGTTTGTAAAGGAGGGAACTGCCATCAATATGACTGTGCAGGTGCCCTTTACCGAGAAAGACGACTTTAGTATAGAACGTTATGGCGACCAGCTCACCATAACAGTTAAGACTATGACAGGAAGAATAGCCAATGTTGTTCCTTTGCCAGTTGCGACTGCTGGGATGAAGCTTGCAAAGGCGCAGCTTTTGAATCACAAGCTAAATGTGCAGTTTGAGAAAGAACATTTGTGACCTGCTCTGTCAAACCGTCTGCAAACAGTTTATATAATATCGAATTTGATTAAATTCGAGAAAGTAATGCCAATAGATCCAGACTTTCCAAAAAATCATCAGCCAACGGGCAAGCAT
>JBKPNF010000040.1:0-3180 GCA_046732455.1 Thermoproteota archaeon
GCCCAAATGACGTAAAATGGGGGTGAATTCAAGCCAAGCAGAAAAAATAACGGAAGAGATTCTATCGACGTATGATGAGATACTGGGTATATCTATAATGGATATGACAGGAAATATCCTTGCCGCCAATTCTAAAGAGGCTTTTAGAGAAGTGTTTGCGATAAGCCAGGGCAGAGCTAAATATGGTGGAGCACTTGCAGTTAGCATACTTGATTTGGTCAATGGTATAAGAACTATTTTTGGACCAGCCAAAGCTATAATCACCATCCATGAAAACTGCAAATAGATGCTATTAGATTTGTAGACGATCTTATTCTCCCAAGAATAACTGAATATCCCTTGTCGTGCTGGAGGCGCATGATAGTTGATGCGGTTTCTGAAACTGCTTCTCAATATCTTTGAGGAAGATGATTAAGAAGAATGAAATACAGCTGTTAAAAGATTAGACTTGTAACTTCTTTGATGTGATGGCTGTGGTTGTTGGTGCTGTGGTGGTTCTGTGCTAAAAGGTAGGAATAAGTTGTAGACTGAACGTAGAAGAATGCTCTTAGAAGAGGATAACTAGCACTATAATGAATGTAACAGGAAAAGAGTAATGACCGCGTATCAGATTATGAAGTCCTTAACTGGCGAAATGGTTTCCTACCCCGATCTTCTAAGTCAGGCGAAATTCTAAATGACGGTATTGCTCTATCTAAATTTTATTGTTACAGCCCCATCCTAATCTACAAAATCATATGTCCCATGTCGCTACAATACATACTACGACTACACTAAAGTGCTCTTGGAGAAAAGAGAGCTCTTTATCTTCAATGAAGTGCATTGTATATTTACTTATGTCAGGCTTAGTAGACGATGCAAAAGATGCTGCTGACAAGATGAAAGCAGGAGCAAAGGCAACTGGAAAGAAGATGGAAGACCCAGACCGTGATGCAAGCACTGAATACAACAAGGAAAAGGTCAAAGAAAAAGTAGAAGATCTCTAATACAGCATAGTACACATAACCTATACTCCCATACCTAAATCACTAAAGAATTTTTTTGTTTTATTTTTTTTCTATCGACATAAGAGAGGTATAGTGTTAAAGTTAGCTGACTTTTCCTTTTGTCTTTTCTTTGATTTCAGAAGCCTCTCTAACTTATCTACATATCTAGGCGCATTTTGAAGTGCCTTAATCTGTGATTCTAACTAATGGTAGTAATCAACGGGTTCCGTGGAATACGAGACACATTTGACCTGATAATGCCACCTAGCATAATAGCCAATATGCGGAGGATTTGATATTGCTACGTTTGAATCTAACCACCTCTTTTCCCGTGTCAAAACTAACAAGAAAAAGGAAGAGAAAAGGAGAACAGGAAGAGACTTCAATGTCTTTTTCTTTGAGGCTGCGGACCGCTAATTTGTTGTATGGATAGTCCACACCCATAATGTGTTACTGTTGTGGCATCTGTTGTAAAATAAAAGTCTAATAATATTCTCCTCTCGTTTATGCTAAGCTTTATACCCTATCAGCAAAGCCATCTCAAGCCATTTCCAATAGCAATCTACATCCACAAAAGCTATATCTCTAAGCCAACCTAGTTGCGTCTCCATAGGCAGTAGCCTATTAGCTCTATCCTCTTTCTTTGGTGTATATCCAATAGCATTTAGAAAGCGAACATGAAGTTCTACAGAGGGCGATGCAACATGTTCAAGATTGCAAAAAACTCCTGTTGGATTAAGTATATCATAAATTTCCTCATAAAGTGAACGCTTGCGTTCATGTTTTAAGTGATGAATGGCAAAGCTTGATACAATAGCATCAAAATAGTCTAGATCTGGTAATGGCAAGCTAAGATCATGTTCTATAACCTTAACCTTAGGATCATTAGCAAAGTGATCTCTTGCAGCTTTTAGCATAGTTGGAGAGACATCTAAGGCTACTGCTTCGATATCTGGTCTATTTGTCTTTATTAATTTAATCAGTCGTCCATCTCCTGTACCAAGGTCTAGTATTCGATTTGCCTCTTTAGGAATATGATCAATTAAAACAGCTTCACCTTCGGTACGATGTGGAAGATTATCAGCTACATTCAGATATGCCAAAGCATTCTGGGCGTTAGACCATTCCTTTGCAGATTGGCTCATTGTTATTATATACAAATAACAATAACTTAATTTGTTGTTCAAATACTTTTCTTATTTCTTCAATTGTTGGGGTACGAAAACTGGAGTAATCTACTGGTTCGGTGAAATCCGAGACAGATTTGACCTGATAAACCCACTGAAACTTTGCTCCTGCTTTCATCTTGTCCCTTATGGAAGAATATAATAACATACTATACCAATATAGAGGAAAATGGAGGAAAGAGGAAAACTAAATCCTTATTTATAATCTAGATACTTTAACAATTCCAACAGGGCATGAGACCTTCGGTAAGCATCACTAGCAGAAGTGAAGGGATAATAGGAGAGTTTACCATTGTCAGATAATAACAACAAACCTTTAGCTAGACTGCTTATTGTGGACGACGACTCTGACATAGTTCAAGTTCTGAAGATGGGTCTTGTCAAAAATGGATTTTCAGTTGAGGCATTTACCAACCCACAAGACGCACTACAAAGCTTCAAATCCGATGCGGAGTCTTATTGTTTAGTGCTGTCTGACATCAGAATGCCTATGTTATCGGGAATTCAACTGTCAAAAAAGGTCAAAGAGATTAATCCGGATGTTAAGGTTGTCTTAATGACTGCTTTTGAGATAAGAGATAATGAATTTTCTAAAGTATTTCCTTCTTCCCAAGTTGATGGCTTTGTCCAAAAGCCGATTGGTATTAAAGACTTGACTGACAAGATTTTGAGTCTTATAGGCGATACAAAGAACAGAGAGAAGGGTAAAGTAGCAGAACGAGGTAAGGATATTGGAGAGAATTGAGAGGGAATATAACGAGGAATCAATTCAGAGATGGTTTGATAAAGGAGTATAAGATGGAGAGAATAGTATCTTAGTATACCCCAATTTGCAGAGGTTTCGCCAGATTTATACCAAGTATGTTAAAGACCAGTTATTAGTAGAAGCAAGAGAGCAAAAAGTTAAAGAAGATAATAATAATAATAATAATAATAGTTCCAAAGACAACAATAAACAATCAAAGTCAAGAATTATCCTTATTGCACCATTTTATGAAACAGTAGAC
>JBKPNF010000041.1:0-1365 GCA_046732455.1 Thermoproteota archaeon
CGTTTGTCGTCCAGTGGGATATCTGTCTGGTTCTGAAAACATCCTCTGCATGCATCTGTGCGGCCTGGTTAGAGCTCAGCTTGACTGGAGGCAAGCCCAAGTCGGTCCTGTCTTTATTTATACTGTCTAGTACATGCTGCACAAGCTCTTCGCGGGGCATAGTCCTGGGCTGCTGGCTCGACGGCTGCAGGATCGTAATTGCCGGGTTGTCTTTCTGTTGGATTAGAATTTTCGAAAGAGGAGGAGCAAGCAAGATGATGACTGAAACGACAACTATTGCAACCACTATGCTGGTCGCTACTTTGCCACCTGCACTTTTCTTCTTTGTTGTTGGTATAGGCACTGGAACTAAACTGTTTAGGACGCCGCACCGAGGGCAGGCCGATAACAATGAGCCGTACGTGTAGCCACATATTATGCAGTCTATGTATGAGTCTCTCGTCTGCTAATTACCTCCGTACTTTGCATGGGCTGCTATGTAAATATTTTTGCACAAATCATCGCACAGATACAGGACCAATATCGACAGCTGTATGAAGAAAAATTAAAGAAATTCGCTGAGAATTTCTGGACATTAAGTATTATTATAATGCACATATCCGTATTCTCAGCCATGTTTCGAAATCGTGATCGGTAGCAACAATAGAGAGGTGGACAGTGATAAAATGGCCTAAGATCTTGTGACTGGTGGAACCGCACGTATGACTTATTTTTGTAAAAAGAAATAGCTGTCCTCATAGCCTAGATATTTCCGACTTGGGGTTATAGATGAGCGCCAGTACTTGTTCGCGGACCTCTTTCTGCTCTACTACTCCGCGATGTGCTATAGTTGTAATGGAGCTGTCGTTGCGGACGCCGCGCATTTTCATGCAAAGGTGCTCGCCCTCCGCTATCACAAGCGCACCCTTTACTCCCATCCGTACGAGCTCATCAGCTATCTGCTTTGTAAGCCGCTCTTGTATCTGGAGCCGCCGAGAATACTTTTCGACAAGTCTCACCAGTTTCGATACACCAAACACCTTGCCGGATGGAATATAGGCAACATGTATCTTACCAAAGAATGGCAGCATGTGATGTTCGCACATACTGTAGAACTGTATGTCCTTTGCAATGACGGCCTCTGTCTCTTCTGAAAAGCTGACATCTAGCTGGGCATCCATCCTGTAACCTCCAAATATCTCTTCATACATGCCAGCTATCCTGCTTGGAGTGCCGGTAAGCCCTTCCCTGTCGGGGTTCTCGCCAAGCTCTATCAATAATTGCCTAATGAGCCTGGCAACCTTTTTCCTATTGATACTTTTCTTGTCCTGTCTCTTATACACATCTCCGAGCCCACGAGACTTCTCGTGCAATCTCGTATGCCGT
>JBKPNF010000042.1:0-2352 GCA_046732455.1 Thermoproteota archaeon
GTGATACATTCTCCCTCTAGTATAGAGCGATTAACAGCTTTTGCCAATTTGTTCGGTATTGTAGAATAGTCAAAGCAACCTAATAAGTATTGCGTCCATTTTTTGAACGTTTTTCTAGCGGGCCCGGGGGGATTCGAACCCTCGACCTAACGCTTAGGAGGCGTTCGCTCTATCCATGCTGAGCTACGAGCCCGTCTGTTGCTGTTGAACCTTTGCAGCGCCAATTTAAAACATTCGTCTATTTCGGTGCAAATACAACAATTTGAGGCTTCCTATCAGGTTGGAATTCTCTGTCACTCCAATTATTTGGAAAATACGTCTTGCCTACGTTTGAAACCAGTTGAAAACCAGCTTCGTTTGCAGTCAACGCCAGCTCCTTGAATAGTTTGCTGTCCTTTTCTAGATCAGTCAAGATCCTGACCCTGCCACCGCGGACGAGTTTCTTTGATATTATCGCAAGCATCGCCCGGAACGAGCTTTTGCCTTCGACTACCGTTATCGGCACATAATGCTCAGGCAACACCATAAAAAAATTGTCTATCGAGTTGTCGGATATTGCAGGGAGCAATTTTTCAGTATCCCCCCAGAATACCGAGGCATTTTGTGGATCCAACTCCGCAAGCCTAGATTTTGCTTTGAAGACCTCATTTTGATCTTTCCCTATGCCAATGAAGTACTCAAAATAATTCTCCACTGCCATGGCTTGCAGCATTTCGCCCTGCCTCATGCCAAGTTCTGCGTTGACTTTGGCGTACATCCTCCTTGCAGTGGCTATCGTCCTGTTAATCTGTGTCGACGGGTTGCCCTCGTGGAAGAACTGGTATATGAGCCCCCATCGCTGACGGAATATGTATGGAAAGTGCTTCATAGTGATTATCTGCTTAAAGGTTTCATTCTCTGAAAAATCAGTAAAGAATGCATCAGTCCTTGGCACAGCTTCGAGTTTGGGCAAATTAAGCTCATCGTAAAGGTTTGTAACCCTATCCCACGCCCTGACGGGGTCTGAGCCCATGTACGTCACTGCAAGGTCGGCAAGCCAGAGAATCTCCGCAAGCAATTTTACCTTTCTGATGTTCTCCCCTCTGCCGGCTAGTTCGTCGAGTTTTTGCGCAAACATTTCCTGCGCTAGCTCTTGCTTGAAGAATGGAAAATCTGTCCTCCAGATAAGTCCTTCGACTATTAGAGTTTCAATAGGGCTCCAATCCGTCTTGATATATTCGGGGTGCGTCGTGGCAAATTCTGTAGGTGGTGATAGTGCTGTTTTGAATTGCCGGAAATAATTTTCAAATTCTTCTCTGTCCATTGTAAAGTAAGCATCAAGAATTCTGTTCTTTGAAAGCTCTTGCATCGTCCTGTTCACACTTGGGCCTTTAGGTTCGCTGCCACTGGAGACATGAGGCTGCACCGGATCGTAGTCGTGCAGCAGTGCTGCAACAAGTGTAAGCTCATAATCCTTTGATCCAAAATGAACCTCTTGAAAGTCCTTTGGGATCATTTGGAGAGCCAAGTACGAGACTTCAAGGGAATGGTGAAAACTGTGATAGTCGCTTGCCCCTTCGCCAAGTCCAAGCTGGGTGTATGCATTCTTGAGGAACCTTAACAGAAGTCGTAGCATGGAGATTCTACTCTCAGCTATGCCTTTTTCCGACGCAAGCTCAAGCAGCGAGACTATGATTTCTTCGTCTTTTGCGTTTGCAAGATTGGCATTTGTCTCATCGATGCTGCGCTTTTTTGCCCCCGGGAAGAGTCTTATTACCTGACGGTAAACGATCCTCAGCGGCAGGCTCTTGTTTAGGTATATGCCAAAGGTCATCCCACTCCAAGGGTACCTAATCCTCTGCCTCTCCCACTCGGCTACCTCCTCAGATGCTGCTACAATCTTCTTATTGAGGTCGGCTACAAGCTCGTGCAACTGTTCACCGACAGAGATGTCAGTAAACCGCTTGCGCTCTGTGTTCATTACGAGCCACTGTGGGATCTTGACGATGTAGACTTGGCGGCGCGATCTCTTTTCTTCACCCATAGACTTTCTTGAAGTTACTGCCACATTTCTTGGACCACTGTGAAACGGCAGGTCGCTGTCCTTTACCACCTTGAGTCTGATTTCTCTGCTTCCGCCCTTGAGGCTCAAAAGGATGTGCCAGTACTTGCCCTTATCCATCCAAGGAGGCACCTGTGTCTCTTTGTCCCAGAAATCAACCGGACCCGAAGGGAAAAAGCCTGGTTCGTAGTCCTTTGTGACTGGATTATAGGATTTGTATTCATATTCCCCTATCATAGGGTCTAACCTGCGGGCGGCCATCCTTGCCTCTATCACCGCCTCAATAGACCGCGTAAATTCTCGGTACGCCA